>NZ_JAABLX010000042.1:0-35415 GCF_009915245.1 Proteus sp. G2669
CACGGCCTTTTTGTTGCTGTTGTGCCAGTTGTAAAAAGGCACCTTGTGCATCAGATGGAATAAGCTGGTGCTCTGTGATATTTAAGTTGTTATCGTACTGAAACTTCTCGCTTTGGCATTCAAACTGGTTACTGTATTGGGTTTCAACAATTTGGTCGTTGGCGTTATAGCGGTATTGTGTGCGGTTCCAGCGGGCATCGTCGATATTGACCAGATCAAAGGCTTTATCGTGTTGATAATAATAAATAGAGTAAATTTAGATGATGTTACAAGGCCGGATAGACCAATAAGCTTTTCCGGCTTGCTTCTAATATGTAGGCTAATATGTTGTTGAAAATTTAATTCCTGTAATGCTTAATTTATTTATTTCTTTAAAAAGCTCTTCATTTATAATCAAAACTCTTAAAAATGATTTAGTCAATATTACGATGGGTTCATTATTTAGTATATCTTCGTTTATAACTAGTTTCTCTATTTCATCAAAATAACCACGATCCATCGTATAGATGGATTTTTCTTTATCAATAAAATCTATATCACACAGTACATGAGCAAAATAAAAACTATTCTCATATGTTGTTTTTTTATGGATAAGAGAAACAGGAAAGTATTCTATTTTAGAGTTAGATCTATCAAATATATCTTTTAACTCTTTGGAAACTATTAATATTTGGCCACTCATAAAAAAATCAGTGGGCTTATTTTTAGATATTACTTTTACCATTAATCTAGGAAAGTTATTTCCTAATTTTTCAGGTAAAGATACTTTATGGTCTAAAATCTCTTGTATATTTTCGACTATAGCATCTGTATAGTATTTATCTTCATATGTTTCTTCTATAATATAATACATATTGCACTAGATATTTATTATAATAAGTTGTTTTGTTAGCTTAAAGTTAAAAATCAAGATAACCACCTATAGCTTTTGAGAGGGAATTGTTATTTTCCATTTCAAATTTATCAATAAAATTTTTAAAGTTATGAGCAACTAATGTTAGTCCGGAAGCAATTTGTTCATTATTAAAAGAAGGGAGTATTTCATGATCCCAAAACCATATGGTTCCTTTTATATTTCCTTGAGTGCATATACATATTTGATTTCCACCAGATGAACAACCAATGGGTATTAATTTCATTTTAAGTTCATTCTTATATGTTTCAATCATTTCAAAAATAGTATAGTCTTTATTGATATTATCTAAACCATAAAAATAATCGATAGTATCAAATCCTTTATCATCGGCCCATGGTGAAGATTCAATACCTTTGAAAATTACTATTGCATCAAATTTTACATTACTACCAAAATATAATAAAAAATCATGATAATCCTTAGGTAATATACCTGTTCTTCTCTCAAGATTTTCTAAAAGGATGATTTTTTCACTTACGTCAATGGATATAAAATTTACTCTTAAAAATTTGAGTTTGCTTATCATTTCTTACCTTTATTTAATTTTCTATATCGGATACTGAACTGATGACTTACTGCTGATTTGATGCTAATAAGTATAAAATAATTTCTTTCTCACATTGGTACATTAATTTGAGTACAGGGTTATCATAGTCACTATAAATTTCTAGATATCCTCGAGTCATATTTTTTACGATATTATTTTTTAATTTCCCTGATTCTAAAGATAAAAGTGCTTTTTTATAAAGTATCAAAATAGAATCTAAATTGTCCTCACCTTTAGATTTTTTCAACTCATTTAATGCATTGGTTATTTCATTTATTAAATATATTAATTCTTTTTTATTCATATGGTTATATTTACCTTGATGGAATGTTAGTTGTTTTTTCATCCAATTAGGTTCACAATCTCTAAAATATATTTTCATCCATACATATTTTTTAAATTGGATACATATTCCCCAAAACGTTGGCATGCATCTTCTTCTTTTTTAAACGGCTCGACCCAACTTCGTTTCCCTCTTTCTGAATGATAAACAAGCCAATTATCATATTCATAAACAAGGCAAATATTGTCATCAGGGTAACCCCTTCAAAAGAATAATAAGATAATGAAATATTATTTTATTTTAAGCGTTTTTTAATTCTACTTTATTCACAAACTCTTCTTATTTTAACGATGTTGGTGTTATTTTCATTATATTTAAATTTTTTCCAACCTTACGAATATACCTATATCAATTTACTGAAGGTATATTGATATAAATTTAACCTGTCAACTAACCTTATAGGGTTATACTAGGTAAATCGCTCAATATCAAACGATAATATATTATAGCAGTTTGATCTGAAATTTATTCTGAATAAGAAGAAAATATATTTTTCCAAGTGAAGCCATCATATAAATTCACATTATGTAAGTCGGCTACAATTAGAATATCATCACGTACATCTATATGGCCTGAGTAAACAACATTTTTTCCATTATGTTCAGGGCGGATCATATTTTCTCCATCCCAACATTGTAAGTGATAGGTGTCACATGCCCATAATTTATTATCAAACCAACGTAATTGATGAATCAAAACAGTTGAATTGTCACTATGAACTTTCTCCCAGAGGAATTCTCGGCCTCGCCATAGGTTTCCACCTTCACCTGCTATATAGACGTAACCATCAGGGGCACAGAGCACTGCACTTAATTGTTCATTAGATGGAAATCCACAAGAAATCCATTTATCGTTGATATAATGCCAGACATCTCCTTCACCACCAACTGCATACATGTCAAATTCAGAAAATCCATCTAAATCAGAAAAACCCATATTGGTGTTTATTTTTCCATCAGGCAAGCCATTGTCAAGTAGATGCCATTGGCCAATATTTATACGTTTGTATATTTTTCTTCCGAGTCCCACATGATAAGAATATTCATCAATACATTTTATATCAGTAAGACCTGAAAAAATATTAGGTGTGACTTTTTCTAGTGGATAATTGGCTCCACTACCAACGCAAAGAACATCACCATCATGTCCTCTAGAAGCTAATAATCCTTGAGCTTTGGGCTTTAAACTAACACCGACTATAGGACTGTCAAATCCTTCTAAATATGTAGAACCAATAGATGTTTCTGGAGTATCCAAATAAATTGATATTAACTTTGAGGGGATCTCATTATCCCATAAATTAGAGGCCTCATCATAAGGAATATCTTTTCGCAAACAAAGATAAATGATATTTTTATCTCGAATTGCACATCCTGTGATTAGCCAAGTTTTAAATTCTTTATCCCAATAATCTTTTTTTACATATGCCATATCGTTTACCTTATTTGTTCTATACTTGGTTTAATTATTTTTTATCATGTTAATTAAATTGTAGTTTTTAGTCATATATATCTTGCTATAGTATATGAGCGTTATTATCTTCTATTGGATTTTAATTATAATTATTAGGCCTCAATATTGATATATAATACCAATTCCCGTTATGAGCAATTCCTTCCTATCTAAAATATTATTTTGTAGCAGGATTAATATCTGTTTTATTACGGGCTATTTGATATAAGAATCTACTTTATGAGTAAATTTACCTTCTTCCCCCGTAAGAATAGATAATTTCTGTGGCGTTGATGACTTTTTTGAGTAGTGTTAAAGGATAAGATAATAGGATTTTACAATCCTTTAGTAAAATACTCTAAAACATCATCCATGGTTTCTTTATATTTAAAATTATCAACAAAAATAATTTTATCTACAGATTTTATTTTTCCCTTATAGTTAAAATCAGGAACAGCAAGAACAAAATTTATTTTATCAATTTTCATTTTTCGTAATTTTTTTTCAACTTGAGGCCAAAAGTCAGAAATTAGTTCGTTATTACCAATTTCATCTATTTTTTTTCCTGTATAACCTAATTCTTCTATAGATAAGATAATTTGGTGTTCATCATCAAATAAATCACTATTATCATCTATTTTAAAATCTATTTTTAATTTTATATCATTATTGTGAATTATAAAAAGGTCTTTAATTTCTTTCTCAGAAATAGATTCAGCAATCCATACCGCTATAGTTGTATATTCGTTCATTCCTAAAAAATCTCAAGATAAATCATATTGTCCAAAAGGAAAGTGTTTTCCTGACCATTTTTTGTTTGCTATTATGTTAAAAATATAACAGTTACTAAAATTATAGTTTCAATAATTTATTTATCATTAACTAAAATAGTTTTAAATAGCCTAATAATCCAGTGCATTACCTTGTTTTGCTGGATCGTTCCCCACAAGCATCATAATTGGCATTTCAGTATAATATGGCATTCATACGAATAATAAGATTAATATGTTAGTTAATTATATCTACCATACCATCATATTTTAGATAAGTAATACCCAAGATTTAATCCTTTAAAATCCTCACTTCTTATATAGAAACTACGGTTTATTATTTTACTAATAATTTTAAGAAATAGCTTTTTATTTTTACCGCAATATTTTTTTAAATCTAACACTTCAGCAGGGCACTTCCTTATGACATAATAAATATAATTCATAAATATGATGTTGGATATAAAAAGATTACACTCTGATTGATTTTCATTAACACAATCTATTAATACGGAAAATATCTTTTTTTTATCATTATGATACTGATTGACAAATAAGTTAGGGTGGGAATAATCTATGTATACATCATCATACGGAAGTTTATATTCACATTTGGTATCAAGTAAAAAATCTATCGTTGCCAATTGAAACTGTTTTATAGTGTCTAGTTTTTCTTTATTACTATCATCAGAAAACTTAGATGCTACTATATGTACTGTCTTTATTAATTCTTTAACATCAGTAAATTTATCACGTTCAATATTGAATAATAAAGTCTCACCTCTAACTATAAAATACTTTGAAAATCTATCCCCAATTCCTAGCTCATAGGTTAAATAATTAAAAAAATCAGACTTGCTCTCATCTTCATTTAATACACCAGTAGCACTTAAATTAGATTTAAGTTGATTCACAAAATAAGTTATAAATATGTTTTTATTTTCATAGCAAGCGTTAGTATCTATTAAAAAAACAGAAGGAATAATTCTTAAAAAGGAGAAGAAGATATCATGATTATTATATCCTCCTTGATAAATTTCTTTTCTTGCCTTTTCAAAATTAAACAAATCGCACCACCATGAAAGATATAACGAATCACCATCACCTCTCAACGATAATAATTTTTCATAATCATCATCCCAATTAGAATAAATAAAATTACATTCACCTATTGGCGATGTCCTTGGATTAAAGAGCATCTTTAGCTTATAGTTATATATCTCACTTACTGTAACTGATAATTTATTTTTATTTATCATTTTATTCTTCCTTCTGTTTTAATCCATCTTTTTTGATACGATTCTTAATTTTTGACATGAGGCTTGTATGAAAACCAATCATGTTTTTATTATAAGTTAAAGTTAAAGTTAAAGTTAAAGTTAAAGTTAAAGTTAAAGTTAAAGTTAATATTAGTATTAGTCTTCTAATCCTAGTAATTTATATTTTTCTGTCATATCTACATCTTTAGCATTAATCCAATTAATTTTTTTTGATAGTTCTAACGGTTTTTTAGAAAAATCTTTTATTGCTAAGAATACTTTTTCTGGAGAGATACAAGATCCTGTAAAAATAAGATCAAGTTGACCATCCAAATCAATTAACTGATTCATCTTGTTTTTATCTCCTAAAGAATAAAAACCTGAACCCCTATGACTATAAAGCAATGAAAAGCTTCCTTGCGCAACATTATGAGAATAAAATAAAGTGGAAATAATCTTTCCATTCTCAGAAAAGTAACGACTAGCCAGAGTTGTGTGAGACTTAGTCCAAATATGTTTGTTTTCTGGGTAGGATAGAAAAAAAAGACTATATTTTTCCAGGTGAAAAATTTTAGAAATTTTCCCATCTGGATAGCTAAACTCAAAGTAATTCACATTGAGTATCCTTTTAGTTCAAAATACAAGCAGATTTAAAATATTTTTATTAGCTCGTTATACTTATTAAGTATTAAAGTTTTTAATATCAATTCCAATCTATGATAGTTCTTCAGGTATAAAGTGTCTATTTTCTAGTCTTAAACAAGGTAGAGGCAATAGTTTTTTATACGTATAATAATTATAATGTTGAAATTATATCTTTTTTAATTTTGTTCAATGACTCTTTGTTTTTGAAGTCAGCAATATCATAAATACTAGTGTCCATAGTGTTTTCTAATTCATAATTTATATATGACTCTATATAATTATCCTATCTTCAGATATATTAATTTCAAGCTCATTTAGCGTTTCTGATGGATTTTTATTTTTTAATAAATATATTAAAAATTCCCCTTTTAAAACTGACATAATTATGGAATATATTTCTAAGCTCATCAAGTTAGCTTTTATTTGCAGGGGTTCAATTATTTGAATTTATAACATATTTAATCTTATAGAGGAGATTATTAAATCTACTTTAGATCTTTCATTAAGTGAGAAAAAACGTATTTTTAATAGCCTCATTAGATTTTCAATTGAAATATCTATATCTTTAATTTTATTTGAGATGTCTTCAAATGAGCTTAATTTTATTCTTTCTATTACATTTTTTCTAACAGAAACTTCTAGTTCACTTCCACTGTTAATGGCGTGATTTATTTTTTCAATGTAGATGCTATTAATATTACCTTTCATTTCGTTATCATATATTTTTAATAGCAGAGCATATTCAATCCAAGTCCAATAGTTGTAGTTATTTTCAAAATCAACTTCACATAATAAATTTAACAAATTTTTGTATTTCTCATTGTCTTTGAAATATAGATTATAAGCCATTTTTACAATATTTTCTAAATAACTTTTCTTTGTTTTTCTTTCATTCTGTGATAATAAGTTTATGTAATTATCATCTTCATTTAGTTTCTTTATTAAGCTATTTAAATTCATATTACTTTCTCTTTATTCAACAACAATTTTTATCATTTTCCATCAGAATGAGAGGATAATCAATGAAATATAGTTGAATTGAGCCTCTATTAATCATTAATACTAATATACTTTACACTAGCTTCCTTTTCCTCCTTATTTATACATAGCCATAGTAAACTCATCTCTATCAAATTCTGTTTTAGTTGGATAATTTTGAAGGGATTAACGCCTTCCTTTTAGCTATACCAGTCAAATTAATTGCAAATTATGACATCAGATGCATGGCCAAAAGCTTCTTTATATTGCTAGGCAAAACGAAAATAACATTTGTTTTATTTTGGGACTAAAAATGTTGGCCCATTTTCAATGTGTAAATAATAAAATTGTATAGAATCAATAATATTAATTCTTAGTAATGTATCACAATATTTGCATGAGGAGGTATTAAATCACCAACCTTTAATTTTTGGTTTAAATGTTAATGTTTAATTGTCATAACTCTTCATTAATCCATTTTAAAAGTTCTTTTTGGATAGTTTGTATATTTAAATCTTTATTCCAATTCAATAACTCTTCTTCACCATAGCCATCACTTAACATAAATAAGTATATAGTTGATTCTGGCTTTTGAAATAGGTTGTTTTTAATACAAAACTTCATTGCGTTTATACATACTTTAGCAATATTATTTTTATCGTTATCCTCTTCGTGCTCATCACTTAAAGAAAATTTCATCATCATTGATGACACGGAAGAAAAAGCAACATTATTATATAAATATTCATCATCATCTTTAGATATTGTTTCACTAAACCATTCGGCTGGGCTGTATTTGTTGGTTAGAGGATACGTATCATCTTTTTTTTCTTCAAAATATGTATTTGTATTAAATAATAAAGAAATAGATATAAAACTTTCATCTGTATATAAACAAAATGAGTTGATATTATCCCAATAACTTTGTTTTTTTATATGATTTATAGTATTTGTAATACTAAAAACTATATCAGTTTCTAATTTTTTAAAGTCCATAAAAATCCTCTCACACTATAATATTTTTTCCTTTACGAATAGCTCACCTAGTTCAGCTAAGGTCTCTTTTATTGATATACCTGTTTTTAATACGCTATTTTCTTGTTTTCTAAACTCCCTATATTGTGCATACCTTTTTGGAAAAATAGTCAACTCAAGCGGATCCATCCAATCTACCAGATAATGCACATATCCATATGAATTAAAATCCCAATGTCCTAATAGGATTGAAAAGAACTTATTGGCTGTTTTTTTTATAAATCTGATGTAATTAACTATAATTTAAGGTGGCTAAAATTAAGAATGTTAACAGGATAGATTATTCTTAACATAGATGCTTTATATCTAGTCTTTCCTTTGAACCTGTTAGGATATTCCTCTTCAAATAATGAAGTTTTTTTATAAGGATATATGCTTGATAAGTTAGTACCTGTAGCATAATAAAATGCTGTACTAACTTTCTCACAATAATAGGAAATTACATATGAAAAATTTATCTTAGTGCTGAACGAATTAATATATTTAGCAATGAGATTGGATTCATTGTATACAGATGGGTATTGTATATCAATATAAGAAAAACCTAGGAATTGTTCTGTTGTATAACCAAAAGATGCGCACCACGGTTTTATGTCTTTTTTCTCTGAATATATTAGAAATGGAGTTATATTATTCTATTTGTTCTTTTAAATCTGAAAGAGTTGTCACAACTATATCATGCCCATCTTTATATATGCTAGATTTTATTTCTTTATAATATCCTACTGATGTTATTTTTATATTAAATGTTTTGAAAAAATTAAGCTAAATTAAAAGCATTTTTTGAGTCTAATTTTCAGTATTGTATAAAGCTATCCTTGAGTACGTTTTTTATCCTGATAATTATATTTTTATATATCAAAAATTAATTATCTAATAACCCGATAGGGTCAGGTGAAATATATTGCCCGGTATCCTTATCATAGTAGCGAAAGCGATTATAATACAAGCCACTTTCTTTATCTTCATATTGTCCGGCAAACCGAAAATGACATTCAGTGTATTCAGGATTGTTATCGGCATAATTATCATGAGATTGCCAAAACGCCATTTGTCCCCACGTATTTAACCGTCCTGCCCAGCTAACAATCCCTTTTTCGCTAAAGATTTCGTGTGGCGTGCCTTGATGGTCAGTGACGACATAATGCAGTTTTCCAGGTTGATAACGTGGCATTGGAATAAATTTCGCAGTGGAGATATTAAGCGGTTGTTCGATACTGACGCTGTACAGCGAAGATATCTGCGTGATTAAGTATAAAACCAACAACAGAAAGAGCAACTCAGTGCCATGATGTTCAAGTTGATGGTTGATCATCTTAATTATAATGAATGATTAATATGGCTTAGAATATTTTCAATTAACTTTTCATCACTTTCATCTAATATGCTGTTATTTATGTTTTTTAGAATAAATCGAAGTTTCATTAAAATTTCAGTTGCAGTCGAACTATATTCAATAGCATCAATAATGGTCTCATGATACTGATGTAATCCTTGTATTTCTAAAATAGTAGCTAACTTCCTAGATTCTGTATAAATGTCAAATTTCATATTTTAAAAGTAGTCGAGCATGACTCCACGATTCAGAATTACCTTTTTCCATAAATATTTGATCAGCATAGGAGCTACTAAGGGCTCCGTTCCGCGACTGCACGTTGATACGTTAATAATCTAATGGAACATGTTGATTGATTTGTAGCGAGGTCAGTTCATGGAGTTTGACCAAAGGCATAATTAAGTTCACGTTCACCAAAGTAGGTTTGGGCGAGAATATCGTGCTCTTCATCCCATTGGTGCTTAATCTCTTGTCCGTTTATTCGTTCATAACATAAATGCCCTTGGTCGTTATACTCAAATTCCACCACCGAATTAGGATTAGTGACACGAATAAGTTGTAAGTGTTTATTGTATTTATATTTTATTATCTTTATAGTTACTTAATTATTCTGTATTGAGCTTTTCTAGTATTTTTTTTATATGGTAACTAGAATAAGGCGTTAGAATAGGAATGTTCATTGATTCTTTTTCAGTTATTGAATATTCATTCCCCCATATATCTATTTTCTTACGAGAGTTTTCAGCTCCATACAAAAAATATACATCATTCATATTTGTGGGTTTGTAGTTTTCTTGGTGACCAATAATTTGCCAATCTGAATCTGATTCATATTTTTTGTCAAATAAAAGATAGCTATCAATTATAAAAGGAGGAGTTAAGCTCTTTGCTGATTTTATTTTATTTTCATCAATAGATGGAGATTTAGAAATAAAGTTAAGTATTTCAGCTACGTGGCCTACTATAGATTTCGATATAATTCTACCAAAATAGTACTTTTCTTTATCAAATGTAAAGCAAAATACATCACCGTTTTTTATAAATCTAATCATAGTTCGAGGTTTCTTATTCCACTTCCTAATTATAATATTATTCATTTGAAGTTTTTTCCTAATTGTATTATTTTACTTTTATAAGCCTCTTTAAAGACTTTTGCTCGATCATCTTCTCTATTATGATCAAATGAATTGTATTTATTTCCTCTATTGATTAAAGATATATTTTCTCCAATTATTCCTATTTTTGTTTTATAATGTTCTATGTGAAATTGCTCATATCCACGAGATTGCCCATAATTAATATTATTTTCAATAGGCATCATTATTCCTCTAGTTGATAGTCTCCCTGTATCTCTGTGTTCAACTGTTCAACTGTTCAACTGTTCAACTGTTCAACTGTTCAACTGTTCAACTGTTCAACTGTTCTTCTTTCAAGGTTTTATAATAAGGCTTAGTGGCACCAGGGCCATATAAGGCATAAACATAGAATCCAGAATCATTGATACTAGAAGACAACCCAAACGGATCTATCCACCCAACTGGACAATGCACATACCCATACGGATTAAAGCCCCCTAATAATCCGTATGGATCAAGTGAAATATATTGCCCGGTGTCCTTATCATAGTAGCGAAAGCGATTGTAATACAAGCCACTTTCTTTATCTTCATATTGTCCGGCAAATCGAAAATGGCATTCAGTGTCGTTATCGGCATAATCATCATGGGGTTGCCAAAAGGCCATTTGTCCCCAGGTATTTAACCGTCCTGCCCAGCTAACAATCCCTTTTTCGCTAAAGATTTCGCGTGGCGTACCTTGATGGTCAATGACGATATAATGCAATTTTCCGCATTGATAACGGGCTGTGGGAGTGATTTCATTGGGCTGGTAGAGCCACTAAATTTGCGGATCATAAGCCGGTGTGCCATCGACATAAATCGGAGTTTCCTGCACCATCTGGTCACCAGACCAAAGGTAATCGACATGTTGAATTTGTTTATCTTTAAAGGGCGAATTGGGTGGTGTAGGGCGATTATCGAACACCTTACTTTTACTGAGGCGTCGCCCAAAAGCATCGTAAGTGTAACGCCAGCATTCCCCTTCAGGATTAAAACAGGCAATGAATTGATTAAGCGAACTCCATTGGTAATACCATGTTTTTGCTCGAAAATCGTGTTGATGAACCACTTTTGGGGTCGAGTGGGTGAGTCATATTCAAAACGAATTTCCGTTCCATCAGGGTGTATTGTGGCGAGCAATAAATAAAAAGGACCGTAACGATAGTGCGTAGTTTTGCCTTCGCCATGCTGTAGTGAATTAGTCGTTGTAATCCGCTAAGGGGGAATAGTAGAAAATCATGATGTGATCGTCTATGTATTAAATATCGCGATCATGTAAGAAAAAGAGAAAACAGGAGGGCATTAAAAAATTATGACTTGAAATAAAGCCCCCGAAAAACGAGGTGTACTGCACCGTGGGCTATACCCCTAAGGGTAAAAAAACCGACCTCTTCCAGCAAGACCAGCTCAGTGAAATTAAGCTTCGAAATGCGGGAACTGATTGGAGATTATAATGTGGGATAAAAGCAGAATAATAAATTGTCCGGCAAGGTTAATTAGACGGACAATTATATCTATTTTTTATCTAGTGATTTCATCCACAACAATATCATAAAAAGTGAATTTAGCATTTTTTATGAACATAAGAATTTCAGAAAATCTAGCATCTTTACTTTGTTCGCGGAGACAATCTTTTTCCAATTCATTGAGCATTAACAAGTATTTTTCATCTTGATCATCCATTGCATCATAGACTTCGTCAGTACATAAATCAAGCATCCTTATTAAACACTCATTGAAAAATAGACAACTATTTGAATTAGAAAAACCAACTATATTTTCAATTGCATTAATTAATAAAAAACCAATATAATTACGAGAAGAATTTAATAGAAAATAAAAATTATCAGATATTTTTACTTTATAACAAACAGATAAAAAATCAGATGATACGATTAATTGATTTTTTTTTATCGAAAAAAAAGACTTTTCTTGCATTACAATATTATCAATAAAATGATCAATACAATCAATCAATTCTATTTTTTTTAATTTTTCAATATCAAAAAATTTAAATTTTGGTTCGTTGTTAAAAAATAATGATGGAATACTGAGCAATAAAAATGATAATTTATTATCAATTTTATTAAGCAAAAACCAATCCAATGAATCTAATTCACTGAAATTACTACTACCATATAATGAATCAGTATCCTCCTCCAAATCATATATAGTAGTATATTGGTTTGTCATAAAGACATTGAACCCAGATAAATCCCAACGAATATCATCCATTGAATTATCCTCCTAGGCTTACAGGATGTGCCACAGGTAAAAAAACACCATCAGGTTTAGAAATCTTTCCATTAATAATCATATTACTTGTAATTGGTAAGCTCGGATCATTCGGTGAACCTCCATGAATAGCAGTACCACTGTAGCCTTTCGGACTCAATGGGCCATAAGTAGTTATAGCTTGACCTTTATATGCACCTGTTTTATTACCAGCAAAAATAGTATTATTATTTCCACTACTAGAGACATAAACTCCATCGGGCTTCTTAACGATATTTTGAACTCATTCTTCAGACAATCTACCGCGATAACCTTTAGGAAATACTTTTTTTGGGGCGATCTTAGGTGCTTTTTCCTAATTTTCCCTTTTTTGGAGCTTTGATGCCAATTTTGCATAAGGACATTTTGCCAACCCAAACAGATCAATAAATCCTACCAGACAATGCATATACCCATACGGATTAAAGCCTGCTAATAATAATATATTGATTAGGTTTTTTATAGTGTTTATAGGAATAACCATAATTTATGATAGTTAATTTATATTCTTTTAAAATTAAAATAACATACTTTTAAATAGTTATAGTTATAGTTATAGTTATAGTTATGGTTATGGTAATTTTCGTTTTTTCTTTTCTAAATGCAGTGGTGACCATGATATTAAAACTCCAGTTTCACCAAGAGTTTTATTAATTCTGTCAATTTGATTACTATCAACTAACCATAACCACATATTATTCTTCATTTTTATTATAGAACCATTTTTTTTATTATTGAAAATCCATTCTTTTAAAGTTATATTATTAATAATAATATAAAGGTGATTTGAGTTAATAATATTAGCTGGATAGGCCATTCTTAACATAGAGGCTTTGTATCTAGCTTTTCCTTTAAATCTACCAGGACATTCCTCTTCAAATAATGACGTTTTTTCATAAAGATATATGCTTGATAAATTAGTATCTGTTGCATAGTAAAATGCTGTAGTAACCTTTTCACAAGAATAATTAATTCCATATGAAAAAGTTATATTAGGGTCGAATGAGTTAATATATTTAGTAATGAGTTTGGATTCATTGCATATAGATGGGTATTGGATATCAATATAAGAAAACCCTAGAAGTTGCTCTGTTGTATAACCAAAAGAAGCATGCCATGGTTTTATATCGTTTTTTTCTGAATATATTCTAAATGAAATAGTATTGTTTTCTTCTATTTTTTTCTTTAAATCTGAAAGTGAACCCATAACTATATCATGCTCACCTTTATATGCACCATATTCTATCTTTTTGTAATATCCTGCTGATGTTATTATTAGATTGAAAATTTTAAAAAAGGTTTCAGCTAAATCAAGAGCATTTTTTGAATTCAATTTTTCAGTATTGTATAAAGCGATTCCTGAGTACATTTTTTCTCCTAATTATTATTTCTTAATATATCCAGAATTAATTTATCTAATATCTCTTTTATATCTTTATGCTTATATTCATGCTCAAGAATAAGGATTTCCCCTTGTTTTTTATTTGGTAACTTACTTATTACCTCATGATTTCGTGATGTAAGCAATGGTAACTTTGTTCCTATGTCTGTTTTGAAAGCTAATTCTATGGCATGAATTTTATCGTGTATATCAATAGCCATAACATCGGGGCGTCTTGCAGATATTCTTTTTCCTAAAGCAAAAGAATATGATCTATTTAAATAAATAGCTTTAAATTGACCACTCATTGCTAATTTGTTAGCTATTACTTCTCTAATTGGACAACCCGCCAACCCAAACGGACCTATCCAACCCGTTAGACAATACACATACCCATACGGATTAAAGCCACCTAATAATCCGATGGGGTCTGGCGAAATATATTGCCCTGTGTCCTTATCATAGTAGCGAAAGCGATTGTAATACAAGCCACTTTATTTATCTTCATATTGTCCGGCAAACCGAAAATGACATTCGGTATATTCGGGGGCGTTATCTGCATAATCATCATGGGATTGCCAAAACGTCATTTGTCCCCAGGTATTTAAACGTCCAGCCTAACTAACAATCCCTTTTTCGCTAAAGATTTCTCGCGGGGTACCTTGATGGTCAGTGACGACATAATGCAGTTTTCCACGTTAATAACGGGCTGTTGGAGTAATTTCGCCGGGTTGATAAAGCCACTGAATTTGCGGATCATAAGCCGGTGTGCCGTCGGCATAAATCGGAGTTTCCTGCACCATCTGGTCACCAGACCACAGGTAATCAACACGCTGAATACGTTTATTTTTAAAGGGAGGATCTAAAAATGAAGAAAGGGGATATTAGCGTATTTATTTTTATTTAGTTATTGAATTATGAATATTATAGATAGAATATTAACACTCACTTTTTTATTATAATACTTTTGGGTTTTTATTGTATATCTTGATTAATTATTATAAAGGCATTGTTAATACAATGCCTATTTTATAAATAAAAAATAAATTATTTATCTGAGAGCCAATCATTTTTAAATGAAATACTTTTCCATGATGCTGTTCTTTTTCTCTTTAGCCATTTTTCTAATTTGTCCCCATCTGGTTTTCCTGTTTTAGTATATTTCATTGGGATTAATAGTAATAAATTAACCTCTTCATCTTCAGGAATAGATATTTCTTTTTCTTGATGATCGAAGGAATAATCAACGGTAACGAGTGCATCGATTTCATCAGGCCAATGAAGGTGTTTCCATTGCTCGTCATTTTTATCTAAAATGAAACCTTCTTTAATGATTTCACTTTTTTTATAATATTCAGAGAGTGAGAAAAGTAACTTCATTGGGAAATTATCTTTGTAATTACTTTGGAGTATTGCCCGATTAATTGGCCAATTATAAGGCAAGCAGATTAAAAATTCAGTGTGAGGTAATCTTTTAAAATTGCCGAAGGTAAAAAATAATTTATGGTAATTACCATTTCCTACCCATGATGTCATTAACCTAATATTATCAGAACAATATTCATCAGTTAGAATAGGGCCAACATTTTTATAAATATGGGAGAGAATACCATCGCCTTCAATGACGCCAGCTTGCATTTCTTCGAATGCTTTTCGTCCTCCTATCGATTGTAAATATTGAGCAACATCGGTATGCCCATAGGATATAGCGAGATCTAAAGCAGTACGATTAAAATTCATCTGTAAGCGGTTAATCTCTGCGCCTGATTTGATAAGTAATTTGACAATGTCTAAATGACCACCACATGATGCCTCAATTAATGGTGTAGTGATCCCTCGAGGATCTCCATCAACCCATGCTTTATTTTTTATTAGGATATCTGTTATTTCGAAATAACCATTAAAACTAGAATTTATTAATGGAGTGAAATTGTTATCATCTAATATATTTACATCAATACCTTTTTTTATTAAGAAGTTGCAAAGTTTTTTACTACCTTTATTTATAGCTAAATGTAATAATGAGTTTCCTAGAAAAATAGTATTCAGTGTTAGTTTTCCATCCTCAAAAAATGTTGTAATAAGATGAGTATCTTCATCATCAATAATTTGATAAATATTAAAATTATTACTTAAAGAATATGTCACGTCGCATTTCCTCTCCCAATTTATTTAAAGCTTCCTCTACAGCATTTTTTCCTTGAGGTGCCGCAGTTATTATTTTTTCGTGAACATGTTGTGCCGCTTTTATTGTATGAGCACCACCACCATTTCTAGCCCAAGTGAAATTTCTTAAATCTGTATTTAGATCAATGCCATAGTATTTAAGAACATCTTGTGCTTGGAGTATATAATCTCGATTTTTTTTAGACCAATTTGAAGGTGCATTCTCTCTAACTTTATGGTGTCTATGTGGGTTTTTCATTCCGTCAGGTGCGGACCCTAGTTTTTCTAGATCTTCTTTAGATAAACGGCATTTTTCCCAACCCCAAGGATCAACCCACACTAATCCATTGGGTGCATATTGATACAGATTTAACCCACCAGCTAACCCTATCGGGTCATGCTGGGTAAATCGACCAATATCAGGATCATAATAGCGAAAGGTATTATAGTGTAAACCTGAATACTCGTATCATCCTGATACTCGCCCTACGGGCCAGCGTAAATGCTGTTCAAATTTGTTCCCGACAAATTTGTCTCTATCGAGATATTGCCCCTGAAAACGTAAGTTTTGATCACGATTTTGGGGATAATAATGAAACTCTCCTAATTCAATTTCTGTTTTACCCCAAGAGGTGAAGCGAGCTTGCCATTGAATATCACCGTTACCATCAACTAACGCATCAGGTAAACCATTAGGCTGACAATGAAAATAAAAAACAGTTTGTTTATTTTTTAAGGCATTAACGCGCGCTAAGGGAGAGTAACTGCCCACATCTTCATAGATATAGAGCATGTCAATGCCGTGCTTAATAATCGCAAGCCTTCCCATAGACGGGTGGTATGTTGTACTCATTTAGGATTAGTAAACCCACTCTTAACGGCACCTGAAATTTAGGTAATATAATACTCATTTCTCTTCAAAATCATCATCACATATTAGTTCAGCTTTTATATTATAATTTCTTAAACTAGATATTAATAAGGTAGCTAGTGTTTTCTGTTTATTCAACGATGTATTGTTTATAGGATATACTGATAACTCATAGCGATAGTACAACCAACCATCATGTAAATTAATTTTTTTTGGATCATAAGACCAGTTTTTTTCCAAAATAAATCGGTTATTCATACCTTTAATTACTAGAGCTGTTATTCTATCGGATGGAGAAACTATTTCTGATATAAAATCAATTAGTTCTTTTCCTTCTAAGTCTGATTGGATTGCGATTGCAAAGCTGATGTCAATGTTCATATATTATTTATTCAATTTTTATGTATGGGCCTGTATTAAATGGTGGTTTCTCAGTCATAATTGAAACTTGAACTTTAGAAAATTCCCCTTTAGGAAGGGTAGGGAAAACATGATCCCAAATAGTAGCTTCAAATGTTTTAGAAATTCCCCAGCCATTTATTCTTTGTTGGTCACTAAAAGTTTTTACTATATTTTTCTGAGTTCTTCCGCTACTTTCTGCTATTATCTTCGCGGCAAAACAGCCAAATTCCCTATCACTTATAACAAGCATTATATCAATATCGGACTGACCGAGTATTGCTGTTCCCTTTGCCCTGCTACCGTGGATATATAGCTGGCCATCTGGTAAATTTTCTTTATGGCATTTTTCAAAGCATTAGAAAAATTATCAAATTCGGTTTGTGTCATTCCTTGCGGTAATTTGTTTTTGGTTACTTGTGATGTTCCCGCCAACCTAAACGGATCAACCGATCCCGTTGGACAATGTACATACCCATACGGATTAAAGCCCCCTAATAATCCAATGGGGTCTGGCGAAATATATTGTCCGGCAAACCGAAAATGGCATTCGGTGTATTCTGGGTCATTATCGGCATAATCATCATGAGATTGCCAAAACGCCATTTGCCCTCAGGTATTTAACCGTCCTGCCCAGCTAACAATGTCTTTTTCGCTAAAGATTTCGTGTGGCGTACCTTGATGGTCAGTGACGACATAATGCAGTTTTCCACGTTGATAACGGGCTGTGGGAGTAATTTCGTCGGGTTGATAAAGCCACTGAATTTGAGCGTCATAAGTGGGAGTGCCATCGGCGTAAATCGGGGGGGTCTTGCACCATTTGGTCGCCAGACCACAGGCTGTCGATTTAATTAGTGTGTCTATTTTTTTAGATATTTTTATTCAAATATATACTCAGTAAGATAAGTTATTTAGAAAAAATGAATATTAACTCCAATGACTCTAAGTTTTATCTCTTGGAGTCATCATGATAATATAAAATATAAGAAATATTATTTTTATAAGTATATTATTCGAGAGTTAAATTACAATACTCTCTTAGAATTGAAACTAAGTCATGTGCTGATCTACCTATATATCCATCAGGCATAGTATTATCAATATTCTTCAGCGATAACTCGCTATCCTTCCATATTACATTTATTTGGTTTAGTTGAGAAAGGTAGTCTTCAAGTGCATAAAAGCTATCACCCATATAACCAAATTGACCAATAAAGGAGTAACCTAGTTCACAGTAAAAAGAATAATAATCATTTATATATTTACCTTCTATAATTATATTATTTTTTTTCATAATGAGATTATCTCCGTTTATGAGGTAACTGGCTGAGAGATATATTTTTTTCTTATCACCTTTCATATCTAACCAAATTCTTCCAATATCATTTTTTCTAGACTTTAAAAAAGACATTGTTCCAATTTTGTATATACCAGAACTTAAATCACCTATATACAAGTATAAAATATTATCATGTGAAATTACTTTTTTTACTGAAAATGATATATTTAATCTATTGTGAAATAATTTGCTTCTTAATGTAAAAATTTTTTTATCATATAAATAGTTTTTATTTTGAATTGATACCTCAGTGAATAAAAATAAATATGAATAACCAATATCTGAGAAATCATAGCATTCAATAAAATCGTGACTAGTAAAAATAGTGTTTCCTAGATCATCATATAGATAGTACAAATTATTCATTATTTTATTACCACATCAAAAATTCTAGCCCAGTGAGGGTAACCAAATCCGATCATAATTCTCCCATCACCTAAATCCTTTGTTACTAATCTTAATCTATTATTACCAGGGATTATTTCCCATTCTAGACCACCTTTCCATTTATCTACTTTTTGTCCGTTTTCTAACATCCCACCAAAAATTTTTTGTTTTCCAGTTTTAGGGTCAACACGAGGGATGCCTTTACCATCAAAAATATCATTAACAGCATTATTTAAAGCTTCAAGCTCATTAGGTTTAGGGAGATCTTTTTTGGGAGTATTTTTAAGAGTAGCAAGAAGCTTATCACAATCCTCACCCGCCAACCCAAACGGATCAACCCACCCAGTTGGACAATGCACATACCCATACGGATTAAAGCCACCTAATAATCCGATAGGGTCAGGTGAAATATATTGCCCGGTGTCCTTATCATAGTAGCGAAAGCGATTGTAATACAAGCCACTTTCTTTATCTTCATATTGACCGGCAAAACGAAAATGACATTCAGTGTATTCTGGGTCGTTATCGGCATAATCATCATGAGATTGCCAAAACGTCATTTGTCCCCAGGTATTTAAACGTCCAGCCTAACTAACAATCCCTTTTTCGCTAAAGATTTCTCGCGGGGTACCTTGATGGTCAGTGACGACATAATGCAGTTTTCCACGTTGATAACGTGCTGTTGGGGTAATTTCGCCGGGTTGATAGAGCCACTGAATTTGCGGATCATAAGCAGGTGTGCCATCAGCATAAACTGGCGTTTCTTGCACCATCAGGTCGCCAGAACATAGGTAATCAAGTACAACTAGGGGTAGTTACTATGATTAAGATGCATTCTAAGTAAAATTGAGTGGTAAATACTCCTTCCTCAAAAACGGAGTGTTTTACATGATGGGATATGCCCAGAGTGGGAGTAAAATCGGTTCACTACTCACAATCCACTGAACAGGGCATTAGTTAAAGGGCACAGGTTTTGAGGCCAGTTTCACGTTCACAGTGAAGATTTTAAACGATAGTTTGGTATTGATGCCTGACAGCGAAGACATTCGAGCGATAAAGCAACAGAATCAACAACAGCAAGCGCAACCGAGCACAATATGGCACACGAGGCGTGAGCTAATGGCTGATTATCTTAGCGGCTAAAGACTGTAAACTGAACAGCTCTTAATAATGAGTAAGTCAGAATTATTGAAATATCTGGCTTGCTTATATTTTTCTCTTCATTAGAACAAGATTTTTTCTGAACTCATTATTTGAGAGTTCACCTAATGAAATGAGTATATCTTTTTCATTTATTATGGTTTTATGTGTGTAAGATTCATAATCCTCATTAAATGTCAAAAAGTACCACTCATTTAAATTTTTGTTTATCATTTTCAAAAAATTAATAATGGTATTAATATCTTTAGAAGTATTTTTTAATTCTAATTTATATGAATAAAAGTCATTTAAATTCAATGTCTTACTAAAGATATAATCAATAACAAAACCCTCGCACTCATACTGGGTTAATGTAATTAAAGTTTCCCATTTAAATACTTTTGGCTCCTGAGAGAAAGATTGTTCTCCCCAATAAACTAATTCTTCATTTAAATTTAACTCTTTTAGATTTAAACTTTTTTTAAGTAAAATAGAAAAATATATTTCCATAATTATCTCTGCTAATAATTAGTTATGTTTTAGTGGGTAATAAGGTACTTGATTCTGTCGCTTCCACCCAAATTTATCTTCATATAAAAACATATGCTGATGTGGATTCGTATGAAATTGAGGGGAACCGTGATCGCCCCAATGTACTTCACTGAACGGGACTGGCTTACCATTTGCTGTCGGCCAAGTTGATGATGGGAAGGTGGCTGATTGTCTATATAACTGACCATTTTCGCTACTTATTTTCCCACCTAAAACAGTATGAGCTCTACCTTCCGCCATAGGATCTGGTAAAGGAATATCTTGCCCATTGACCCTTTGCTTATCTAAAGGTGTTGGTCTGCCATTTGCATCACGAGGAATATAATGTTTATCTACAGGGCTAATATTCTCATTATCAAGCTTCGACGTCCCTGACAACCCAAACGGATCTACCCAACCCGTTGGACAATACACATACCCATACGGATTAAAGCCACCTAATAATTCGATAGGGTCTGGCGAAATATATTGCCCGGTGTCCTTATCATAGTAGCGAAAGCGATTGTAATACAAGCCACTTTCTTTATCTTCATATTGTCCGGCAAACCGAAAATGACATTCGGTGTATTCTGGGTCGTTATCGGCATAATTATCATGAGATTGCCAAAACGCCATTTGCCCCCAGGTATTTAACCGTCCCGCCCAGCTTACAATCCCTTTTTCGCTAAAGATTTCTCGTGGGGTGCCTTGATGGTCAGTGACGACATAATGCAATTTTCCGCTTTGATAACGGGCTGTGGGAGTGATTTCATTGGGTTGATAGAGCCACTGAATTTGCGGATCATAAGCAGGGGTGCCATCGGCATAAAGCGGGGTTTCTTGCACCATCTGGTTGCCCGACCACAGGTAATCCACACGCTGAACGCGTTTATCTTTAAAGGGAGAGCTTAAAGGTGGCGTAGGGCGATTATCGACTACCTTGCTTTTACTGAGTCGTCGCCCAAAGGCATCGTAAGTGTAACGCCAACATTCCCCATCAGGATTAAAACAGGCGGTAAGTTGGTTAAGCGTATTCCATTGGTAATACCACGTTTTTGCTCGAAAACCGTGTTGATGAACCACTTTTTGGGTTAATCGACCATTAATATCGTAGTGATAATCTTGATAACCTTTGGCGGTGATACGGCGAGTGACACGGCCTTTTTGTTGCTGTTGTGCCAGTTGTAAAAAGGCACCTTGTGCATCAGATGGAATAAACTGATGCTCTGTGATATTGAGATTGCTATCGTACTGAAACTTCTCGCTTTGGCGTTCAAACTGATTGCTGTATTGCGTTTCAACAATTTGGTCGTTGGCGTTATAGCGGTATTGTGTGCGGTTCCAACGCGCATCATCGATATTTTATGAAGAGAAAAGAGCCACGGCTAAAATAAGCAAATTTAGATATGAGCCATATTGTTACAATGAAGATTTTAGATGGTTGTTTTATATTGATATCTGATGGTGAATCTATTCGAGCGATTAAACAACAGTCGGCATTCTTAGCGTAGTGCACTAAGCTAAGAATGCTTTAGATAAATATAAAGTAGTAGGTTGAAAGCAATCCTTCTTGGTTCATCAAATTTAAAATTATTTAATCCAGTAGGCTAGCCTTTGCTGCGGTAATAGATTTTCTCTTTTATAATAAAAAACGGTATCAAAATTGACTGAAAATGATTTTGCAATAATAGTAAACATTTGCTTATTTTCTGAAAAGAAAGTTAAGCTATTAATGGTGTTATTTTCTATATCTTCTTTATTTGACTCAATATTTGCTTTAATAAAGACATCTGATATATCACTGCTCCATTCCATATATCCTTGCATGTATATTGGAAAGTCTATCCTTATTTCCATATTGTGATAATAAGAAAAATCATCACTTGCTACTATTATCAATTTTTCTTTTTCATAAGAAAATATAGAAAAATCTAACCAAGGAGCATTCCATGTATGATTTTTGATCGAGTTAATCAAATCGTAGTCTTTAGTCATATATCTTCTCCTATGGTATAGGTATATGTGTATTATTAGCTGCAATTGGGTTGTAATTGGGACTATTTGGTTTCAATATTGATGTATGATGCCAATTTCCATTATGATCAATTTGTTCCCATCCATAACCTTGTTTTGTAGTAGGGTTAATGCCTTGTTTACTACGGGCTATTCGATATATAGGGCCTACTGCAGAATTACTTCCTGGCGGTGCATTTAAGTTTATCCCGTGGGCTCTCACTTCATATTTATAATTACCACCGGTAAAGACCTCTTTAAATTGAGTAGGGTATTGTCCTGAAGGTATTCCTTGTCGGCTCATAGCGTAATTGAAGATTTCTTGAGGTGAGGCATTTTCTAGAGCATCACTTCCTTTTATGAATTTACCTGTTGAGCTATCACGCCATCGTTTTGCGTTTGAATCCCATTTAGGACACCCTTCCAACCCAAACGGATCAACCCACCCAGTTGGACAATGCACATACCCATACGGATTAAAGCCACCTAATAATCCGATAGGGTCAGGTGAAATATATTGCCCGGTGTCCTTATCATAGTAGCGAAAGCGATTGTAATACAAGCCACTTTCTTTATCTTCATATTGTCCGGCAAAACGAAAATGGCATTCAGTGTATTCTGGGTCGTTATCGGCATAATTATCATGGGATTGCCAAAACGCCATTTGCCCCCAGGTATTTAACCGTCCAGCCCAGCTGACAATGCCTTTTTCGCTAAAGATTTCTCGTGGGGTGCCTTGATGGTCAGTGACGATATAATGCAGCTTTCCACGTTGATAACGGGCTGTGGGGGCCAGTTAATGGAGTTGATCAAAAGCATAGTTAAGCTCACGTTCACCAAAGCGGGTTTGGGGGAGGATAGTAGTTGTAATCGGTTAGTAAGTAGAATAGTAGAAAATCATGATGTGATCGTCTGTGTATTAAATATCGCGATCATGTAAGAAAAAGAGAAAACAGGAGGGCATTAAAAAAATTGTGTGACTTGAAATAAAGTACTCGAAAATCGAGATGCACTACACTGTGGGCTATTCCCAAAATGGCAACAAAAGCACACTTTCGAACGGAATTCATCTAACAGGGCACTGGCTAAAAGCGGCAGGTTTTGAGACTGGCTTTACGTTTACCGTCAAAATCTTAAACAGCTGTTTGGTTTTGATACTGGACAGCGAAGAGACCAGAGCAATAAAACAACAAAACCAACAACAGCAAGCGCAACTGAGAGAGATTAAGCTGCGCTTGCAGGCGTTGGTTATCGAATAGGGATGTTAAATAGATATGATGTGGTCACATAGTAAGTCTAGCACCAGCCTTTATAGGAGAAAAATCATCAGGCCACATTGTATCATTGTCATATTCTGCATTAACAAAGGTAGCATCACTGATTCTACTCACATTCATATTTGCACCTTTCAAGTTCGCACCATTCATATTTGTAGCAAATAAGTCAGCACCACTAAGATTTGCATTTTTTAAATTAGCATTTAAAAAGAAGGCGCCTGCAAGTTTGGAATCTACTAATATTGCATTTACCATAGAAGCTTCCATAAAATTAGAGTTCATCAATAATGAATTAGTGAAGTTAGCTTCATCTAATAAGCAATAGGCAAAGTTTGCACCACGTAAATTAGCTTGTTTAAAGATGGCTCTTTTTAATGAAAACTTTTCAAAAATGGCCGTATGTAATAAATCATTAGTAAAATCAAAACCATCTAAACTATTTACGTTTATCTCTCTGATTGCCTCTGTTGATTCAAACTGGATTTGCACCATTACTTACCTCCCCAATCAAAACTATCAACTTTAGTTTCAGACATTGGTTTAACACGTGCGGCCTGACTAGGAGATAATGTTCCAGGTACTGTTTCAGGCAATTTACCAAATACCTTACCTGCAACATATCTATGATTTCCTTCAACAATAATATTGCCATCAACTTTTATTGGTGGAGCAACATCTCCTTTCGCTAATCGATCCACATAGCGTTGAACCATAGGTAAAGAAACGGACCCTTGAGCTGTTTGCATAGTATCACCTTTTAAGGCGCTCTGGATGACCTCAGAGGTTACATCTATTCCTTTCGTTATTGTGGTTTTTGGCTCTCCTTTATTCCCCTGACCACCCGCCAAGCCAAACGGATCAACCCACCCAGCCAAACGGATCAACCCACCCAGTTGGACAATGCACATACCCATATGGATTAAAGCCACCTAATAATCCTATGGGGTCTGGTGAAATATATTGCCCTGTGTCCTTATCATAGTAGCGAAAGCGATTGTAATACAAACCACTTTCTTTATCTTCATATTGACCTGCAAAACGAAAATGACATTCAGTGTATTCTGGGTCATTATCGGCATAATCATCATGTGATTGCCAAAATACCATTTGTCCCCAGGTATTTAACCGTCCTGCCCAACTAACAATGCCTTTTTCGCTAAAGATTTCGCGTGGCGTGCCTTGATGGTCAGTGACGACATAATGCAGTTTTCCACGTTGATAACGTGCTGCGGGAGTGATTTCGCCGGGTTGATAGAGCCACTGAATTTGAGCGTCATAAGCGGGTGTGCCATCGGCATAAATCGGGGTTTATTGCACCATTTGGTCGCCAGACCACAGGTAATCAACATGCTGAACACGTTTATTTTTAAAGGGAGAGCTTAAAGGTGGCGTAGGGCGATTATCGACTACCTTGCTTTTACTGAGTCGTCGCCCAAAGGCATCGTAAGTGTAACGCCAACATTCCCCATCAGGATTAAAACAGGCGATAAGTTGGTTAAGCGTATTCCATTGGTAATACCATGTTTTTGCTCGAAAACCGTGTTGATGAACCACTTTTTGGGTTAATAGATCGTAATCAAATTTAGATGTGAGCTATGTTTTTACGGTGAAGTTTTTAAATGATTGTTTTGTATTGATACTCAATAGTGAAGATTGAATAGCCATTAAGTAACAAAACTAGCAACAGTAGTGGTAACAGAGTGCGACTATGTTGTGATTGTAGGAGCGAGTTATTGAGTAATATATAGGTATTTACTTGCTTTGATTTTTAAATATACATCAAAGCAGGCAACTTTATGATTTAAGTTATAGTTCTTATTATATCAAGTTCTATAGCATATCAGGGATATAAACTTCTTCATCGTCCTCTGCTACAGCGATAAAAATCATATTTGGTTCAAAGGAATCAGGAACATTTAATTTAGCAGAGATTAACCATCCTGATTTTTTATTATGTTCAAAATTCAATTTTTTATCATAGTTAATATCTAATGTTTTAGTATCATATGATATTTTATTTCGAGCTAATGTATCTCTAGCTATTTGAATAGCATCATTATTACTACGCTTTTTAATAAGCATTAGTTTATTGCTCCTCTAAAATATTTACTCTTAAGGTATCTCATATAACCAATGGCATGTTTAAGCTCTGCTGAAGAAAATATTGTTCTATTTCCTATAATCGTGTTAAACACATGAGATTCTCTTGCATAAGTGCCCAAAGCGATATAGGCCTCTTTACCAATAGCCGCGTATTGCTTTGCATGCGTCATTTCATGAAATGCTTCATAACGCGTTGCACCTCTTTTCACGTAAACGGTTCCTGTTGTATAATCAAACCCGCCTCGAGCTTGAGGTGGTAAGTGTTTATTGGCATTTCTCACGAAATTTATACCTAATTCGTTCAATTCATTCCGGATATCTATTAGCTCTCGTCTAGAAAGTCTAGGGCTATTTAAATATCCAGTATGTCCACTAACGGGCCTTCCATCTCCAATATGGTCTATTGTTGACGTTCCACTTAACCCAAACGGATCAACCCACCCAGTAGGACAATGCACATACCCATACGGATTAAAGCCACCTAATAATCCGATAGGGTCAGGCGAAATATATTGCCCAGTGTCCTTATCATAGTAGCGAAAGCGATTGTAATACAAGCCACTTTCTTTATCTTCATATTGTCCGGCAAAACGAAAATGACATTCGGTATATTCAGGGTCGTTATCGGCATAATCATCATAGGATTGCCAAAACGCCATTTGCCCCCAGGTATTTAATCGTCCTGCCCAGCTAACAATGCCTTTTTCGCTAAAAATTTCGCGTGGAGTGCCTTGATGGTCAGTGACGACATAATGCAGTTTTCCACGTTGATAACGGGCTGTGGGGTGATTTCATTGGGTTGGTAAATCGCCCGAAAACTGTGTTGATAGACAGAATAAACTGGTGCTCGGTGATATTGAGGTTGTTATCGTATTGAAACTTCTCACTTTGGCGTTCAAACTGGCATCGTCGATATCTTATGAAGAGAAAAGAGCTATAGTTAAAATAAATAAATTTAGATATGAGCTATATTATTGTAATTAAGACATTCAAATTATTAAACAATAAAACTACCAACAGCAAACGCAATTGAGTGAAATAAAAAAATTTCATGCGTGAGCTGATGGTTGAGTATGTAAGCGTCTAAAGGGTAAACTGAGTGATTCTTAAAAACGAAGAGGCCAGAAGATTGAAAGATCTTCTGGCTTATCGTATTAATTATAATGAATGATTAATATGGCTTAGGATTTCTTCAATTAGTTCTTTATCACTTTCATCTAATATATTGTTATTTATGATTTTTAGTATAAATTGAAGTTTCATTAAAATTTCAGTTGCAGTCGAACTATATTCAATAGCATCAATAATGGTCTCGTGATATTGATGTAATCCTTTTGCTTCTAAAATAGTGGCTAACTTTCTAGATTCTGTATAGATGTCAATTTTCATTTTAAAATATGCTAAATGTTTTCATTTTAATAGCGTCAGGAGGCACTACTACTTCAATACCCCCACCAATATTTTCACCTATACCAGGTGCAGGACGAGTTACAAAGTTAGAACCAGGTTTTAATTCCGCAGTCATAATAAAATTACTTCTTGTGATATTTTCTTGAGGAATTCCATACCTGCTTGCATATCCTGGGTTATATGGGTGTTCTAAAGCCCAGAATTGAGCACCCGTAGTTTCACTTCTTCCTGTTGTTCCTATTCGGTACAGAGTGGCTCCATTCTCTACTTTTGCTCTGGCAGCAAGAGCTTCAGGTGTTCCAGATTGGATCGCAGGTCCCCACGGAGTTTGGACAGGTTTAATAAAGTTAGATGACTCTCTTGCAGCTTTGTTTTCAGCAATATTATTGAGAACATTTTCTCTAATTGAAGAAGTAGCGCTTAACCCAAACGGATCTATCCACCCAACTGGACAATGCACATACCCATACGGATTAAAGCCACCTAATAATCCGATAGGATCAGGCGAAATATATTGCCCTGTATCCTTATCATAGTAGCGAAAGCGATTGTAATACAAGCCACTTTCTTTATCTTCATATTGTCCGGCAAACCGAAAATGACAGTCGGTATATTCGGGTCGTTATCGGCATAATCATCGTGAGATTGCCAAAATGCTATTTGTCCCTAGGTATTTAAATGTCCTGCCCAGCTAACAATGCCTTTTCGCTAAAGATTTCGTGTGGCGTGCCTTGATGGTCAGTGACGACATAGTGCAGTTTTCCGCGTTGATAACGGGATTCTGGGGTTAATGAAATTTATATTTAAAAATATATCAGAGAGCAAGAAAACTGGATTTAATTGAAGGTAAATCAAGAGCGAAAAAATATATAAAACTCTTAAATAGTGGAAGAATAAATAGTAGACTTACCTGAATTTAATGAAAAATAATATTAATTAGGTAAGGAGGATATTTGATTAGTAAAAATCCCCGTTATACGGGGATATAATTAATGTAACGATGAAAACTTTTCTAAATAGTCAATATTATTAATTATCCAATATTTTTTATTTCTAGGTAGAATTTTTTTATCTAGATTACGCATAAAATCAGTAAATTCACCTTTCCAATCATCTGGAACATACCTTTCAATAGGTACATTTCCCGGATATGGATAACATGCACTTAATTTTTTTGAATCAAAATCAATAAATGCAATTGGAAATATATCATGAGCTTCCCACCAAGAAGATGATTCTTTTATTTTATTTTGTATAACTTCTAATTTTTCATCATCAAGTCTAAAGGGAGAAAGATTTTTAATAAAATCTACTTTATTTTTATCATTAATAACCAGAATACCAAATCTATCATCTGCATTATCTTCAGAACAAGTTATATTTTTATCGATAAAATCTTTATTCCATTTATATCTATCCATTATCCATATTTCTCTATCAGCTTGATACCAAGTAATCAAATTTTTATATTTTATTGCTACAATAACATTATCATCTGATAATAAATCGTTACTTTCTTCTAACATATAAATACCTTAATCTATTTTTTTATTTTACCTGAACCTGGAATTGCATTTTCTTCTAACTATTTTGCCCATACACTAGGAAATTCGTATGAATCAACAGGAGTTGTTGGATCTACTATTTTAGGTGCAAGTCCTTTTTGGTATAATGGATTTATTTTATAATTTCTTTGCTGAATAGCATTTTCTTTAATAAATTCATTGAGCCAATTAGGTATTTCAAATGAAACAGTTTCAATATCTTCACCCCTAATACTTTTAAAATATTCAGCATGCTTTGTATCTCCAATACTGATATTTAAAGTGGTATTTTGACTTATAAAATCTAACAATATTTTTTGAATCAATATCAAGAAATAATACATTATCTATATTTTTGCCTTCTTCATCATTAATAAAAATAATATTTGTTGTTTTTTCTAAGGAAAAATGTAGATATTTTTTAAAAAAAAGTGATGAATTTTTTCTTGTTTCATTTTATGGACTATTGTAAGTAAGAAGGTATTCTATTTTTATTAAATAATTGCTTGGTATTGAATTACTAAGATATATGAATATAATTAGATTATAAAGTTAACAACAGAAACTGATAACAATACGTAAGTTAATGTTGGAAGTTATCAGTTCCTAAAAATTGCATGGACTCTTAAAAATAATGAAGCCAGAAGATTCTAGGTTCTTCTAGCTGACTAAAGTTATTCAACTTCATAAAAGGTCATACAAAATCCTTCTTCGCCATATAAACCATCATCCGTAATAATGAATTCAAATATTTTATTTGGGTATAGGCTTTTTAATCTAATATTCCAGAAATACTTAATAACTTCACTAAATACAGTTATCAGCATATAGTCATCACTAGCTTTATCATTTTCCATCAAAAAAAACTGACTAATTGGAAAAACATTACTTGCCATTTCTAATGTTTTTTTATCTGTTCCATATGAGTCATTTGGGTATACTTTTTGGTCATTATTTTCACTTCGATAAATAACGCCATCTATTTCTATGATTTCGGGGCAAAATAACGCAGAGCAGGCAATAACTGCTTCTAGTCCAACACAATTCGCTACAAAGTTGGTTAAGCTAAGTTCTGTTGGAAAATCAGACGGGAACTGACCAATAAGTTTATTAGACACTATGCTTTTATGTAATTTCATTCTAATCCCCATAATTTTTTTATTTCATTAGGTATTTCTCTACCTGCAAATTTTGTATCACTACCCGTTCGAATAAAATATTGTCCTTTGGGTGAGCGATTCCATTCAACTATTTTTATTCTTTCTTTACTTATATCTGCAATTCGGCGACCATCAGGACCAAAAATAATGATATGTCCACCTGTAGTTTTAGAGTATGTAGCAGGTTCACCCATCATAGGTAACTTGCCTCCACCTCGCCCAGCATCAAGAATTTGCCCATTAAATTTCAAGTTTCTAAAATATTCAATATCTAGAACTTGTCCTTTTGAATCAATCAAGAATCGGGTTTTATCTTCACCTGAAGAGCCATCAAGTTTCGACGTTCCACTTAACCCAAACGGATCTACCCAACCCGTTGGACAATGTACATACCCATACGGATTAAAGCCACCTAATAATCCGATAGGATCAGGCGAAATATATTGCCCTGTATCCTTATCATAGTAGCGAAAGCGATTGTAATACAAGCCACTTTCTTTATCTTCATATTGTCCGGCAAAACGAAAATGACATTCGGTATATTCAGGGTCATTATCGGCATAATCATCATTCGATTGCCAAAAGGCCATTTGTCCCCAGGTATTTAAACGTCCTGCCCAGCTGACAATGCCTTTTTCGCTAAAGATTTCGCGTGGTGTGCCTTGATGGTCAGTGACGACATAATGCAGTTTTCCACGTTGATAACGGGCTGTTGGGGTAATTTCACCAGGTTGATAAAGCCACTGAATTTGCGGATCATAAGCGGGAGTACCATCGGCATAAATCGGGGTTTCTTGCACCATTTGGTCGCCAGACCACAGGTAATCAACACGCTGAACACGTTTATTTTTAAAGGGTGAATTGGGCGGTGTAATAGGGCGATTATCGACCACCTTACTTTTACTGAGGCGTCGCCCAAAAGCATCGTAAGTGTAACGCCAGCATTCCCCTTCAGGGTTAAAACAGGCAATAAGTTGATTAAGCGTATTCCATTGGTAATACCACGTTTTTGCTCGAAAACCGTGTTGATGAACCACTTTTTGGGTTAATCGACCATTAATATCGTAGTGATAATCTTGATAACCTTTGGCGGTGATACGGCGAGTGACACGGCCTTTTTGTTGCTGTTGTGCCAGTTGTAAAAACGCACCTTGCGCATCAGGCGGGATAAACTGATGCTCTGTGATGTTCAGGTTGTTATCGTACTGAAATTTTTCGCTTTGGCGTTCAAATTGGTTGCTGTATTGGGTTTCAACAATTTGGTCGTTGGCGTTATAGCGGTATTGTGTACGGTTCCAGCGAGCATCATCGCTTTTAATAGCAACAAGCGTAATTGAATGAAATTAAACATACAATACGTAAGCTAATGGCTGAATATATCAGCGGCTAAAGAGTAATTTTTGCAACTCTAAAAAATGAATAAACCAGAAGATTGGAAGAATTTCTGGCTTATTATGAACTATTCAAACAATGATAATGTTTGAGGGTGATAGTTAATAATGCTTATTTTATTAACTTAATTTTTATATTGCCAAAGTGTTTTCAGTGTGTATATCTTCATCAATTAGATTAATTTTTTTGCAATTTATTTTCATTCTCATATATGAGATTTTTGTCATCATCATGATGCAATGTTATGTAAAGCTTACATTTAAATTTGTTAAATGTGAGAGATAGGACATAAAAATTATTATTTTTATGTGGTTGCATTTTTTATAATGTTCGCTACAAATTTTTGAATGTAAAACCTAATTATAGTTGTCCTGTTTTAATAAAATAGGAAATGAATATCCATTTCAATCAAAGGTGTCAATAGTAATAATATTGTTACAGATTATACTTAAAATAAGTTATTACTTCATTTTATTTTTATAGGCAAATATTAATCTATGGCTTGGCGTTGCTAGAGAGCTGATAAAAAGTCATTAAATTTGGTATTAAGCATAGCATAGTAACGGCAGACCTATGTTACATAGAGATTATTGAATGATAAAATGCCATATTTTAAGTTGCTACGATTATATTACATCAATGAATCAGCCCAGTCATAATAATATTTACGCTGTTCATCTGATGAGAAATCAACATCTTTATCCTCAAAATCGAAAATATTAACTAGATCTTCTCTGGTAGCTTGCTTCCCCATTTTATGATCATAAGCTGCTATACCTAAAGACATATCTCGTGACATTCCAGATGGATATACACTTAATTTTGCTCCTTTACATAAAAAAGTAATATTACTTAATTTGGTTCGTAGTTTTGAAAAACATGAAAAAAAGTCATTGCCATAAAATTCCCCATAATAGTTATTGTTAATTGATATTTTTATAAAACATTCCCGTTTTTCTGTGGAAATTAGATCTAGATTTGCAGTTTCTTCTTTATTTTTAAATATTATTTTTATACTTACTTGTCTCTTTTTCATTATTTTTTACCATAAATATTTGGATTTAAAATTGTGTGGCTTAAGTAATCCCTATTTTTATCAACAGGCGTTACTCCTAATATATTTTCTAATTTTATACCTCCAAGGAATGCTATTTCAACTTCTTTCATATGAGGTGAATAGGTACCTAAAGCTTTATTTACATCGATACCAATTCCTCGTTTATCTTTTACAATATAAATAAATCCTTCTTCTGTATAAAATGATGAGGCAAATTCAGCCGCTACACCTTCAGGGGTAGATGTACTAACAAAATTGCTAGGGGGATTTTCGGTATCAAGCGTATGTTTACGTAAATCAGTACTTGAGCCCCATGGTTTAAAACCTTCATTAAAAAGTTCTTCTGGGCCACGAGTATCACCTCTGTATGTTATTCCTCCTTTATTTTCCTGACCATCCGCCAACCCAAACGGATCAACCCACCCAGTCGGACAATGTACGTACCCATACGGATTAAAGCCACCTAATAATCCGATAGGGTCAGGTGAAATATATTGCCCGGTGTCCTTATCATAGTAGCGAAAGCGATTGTAATACAAGCCACTTTCTTTATCTTCATATTGACCGGCAAAACGAAAATGACATTCAGTGTATTCTGGGTCGTTATCGGCATAATCATCATGAGATTGCCAAAACGCCATTTGTCCCCAGGTATTTAACCGTCCTGCCCAGCTGACAATGCCTTTTTCGCTAAAGATTTCTCGTGGCGTGCCTTGATGGTCAGTGACGACATAATGCAGTTTTCCACGTTGATAACGAGCTGTTGGGGTGATTTCATTGGGTTGGTAAATCGCTCGAAAACCGTGTTGATAGACGAAATAAACTGGTGCTCGGTGATATTGAGGTTGCTATCGTACTGAAACTTCTCACTTTGGTGTTCAAACTGGTTGCTGTATTAGGTTTCAACAATTTGGTCGTTGGTGTTATAGCGATATTGTGTACGGTTCCAGCGAGCATCATCGATATTGGCGGTTGAAGTGGATTATCGTGCAATGACTGTAAAAGAGATTCCGTTCCCCGTCCAGCGCGTTATAGATAATCCAGTTTTTCCCCATTATCATATGTTCTGGAATGCTATACTCAATCTAAATAACACAAATTGCATTATAATTAGACTGAGATTTATAATTTTATATACATCGAGTTAATAATAAAGATGAGTGTTTTATTTATTGGATAATCTATAAAAATCCTTTAATTGTATTTTGTTTATTTTTTGTATTTTTTTCTAACACTAGAAATTCTTTATTTCTTAATTGTATTAAATTGTTTTTTATTATTTCATCTAGGTTTTTTCTTTCATTAATATATAAATTAATTTCATCTTCTGAAAATATAATAAATAAAGATGATTCAAAATTCTTTGAAGCTAAGTAAATTGCTATTATTTCATTGTAATTTGAGTTAAAAAATAATTTTATATTTTCCACTATAAATGAAGGTGTGATTATTTTCTTTATTTCATGTAATTCTTTATAGGTTGAATATAAGTTGAAGCTATCAAGTTCATTTATTTTTTCTCTGGTAACGAAGGGGTTGCTATCGTTTTTATAAAATCCAACAACATTTTTTGAATTAATTTCAAAAAATAATACGTTATCTATATTTTCGCCTTCTTCATCATTAATAAAAATAATATTTGTTATTTTTTTAAGAAAAAAAGTGTAGATATTTTTTTTAAAAACGAGTGATGGAATTTTTCTTGTTTCATTTTATAGCCTCCTGTAAGTAAGGTGATATTCTGTTCTTATGAAGAAATGTCAAAATTTCATTTGTAGAATTATTTATCAATACAATAGCATCACCTTTAACATAAATTCTTGTTGATTCAATTGTGTTCCATTTAAAATTAGGATTAACTAAATTTTTATCATCATTAACAATGGATAGAATGAAATTTTTCATACCATCCTTATCACCTTTTACAACAGTAACTCCTAATCTTCTTGAAGTTTCATATATATCTTGAGCGTGTTTTTTCAATTTTTTATCAAAATTTTCACTAAACTTAGGGGGACAAGGAATTAACCCAAACGGATCAATCCACCCCGTTGGACAATGCACGTACCCATACGGATTAAAGCCACCTAATAATCCGATAGGGTCAGGTGAAATATATTGCCCTGTATCCTTATCATAGTAGCGAAAGCGATTGTAATACAAGCCACTTTCTTTATCTTCATATTGCCCCGCAAACCGAAAATGACAGTCGGTATATTGGGGTCGTTATCAGCATAATCATCATGGGATTGCCAAGAGGCCATTTGTCCCCAGGTATTTAACCGTCCAGCCTAACTAACAATCCCTTTTTCGCTAAAGATTTCGCGCGGTGTACCTTGATGGTCGGTGACGACATAATGCAACTTTCTACGTTGATGACGCGCTGTTGGAGTAATTTCGTCGGGTTGATAAAGCCACTGAATTTGAGCGTCATAAGCCGGTGTGCCATCGGCGTAAATCGGGGTTTCTTGCACCATTTGGTCGCCAGACCACAGGTTATCAATACGCTGAATACGTTTATTTTTAAAGGGTGAATTGGGGGGAGGGGAATAGGGCGATTATCGACCACTTTA
>NZ_JAABLX010000043.1:0-7519 GCF_009915245.1 Proteus sp. G2669
GGAGGGCAATATGGTGAAGCCCTTCCCTTCTCTGAGCATTTAGATAAATTGTTTTCTCGGATCATCAATGATGAACAACCATCTAAAAGCACGTTGAATGACTGGACTAACGACCTAGAAAGAGTGAAATCCTTTTTTAAGGATATTCCATCAAATGAAATATCTTTGGAACACGTTAATGGATTTATTAATAAATATCATGCTGAAGCTTCTGCCAATGTACAAAATCGAAAAGTAGGTTTTTTAAAGAAGATTTTCAGTTATGCAATAGATGAATCTCTTATGTTCGATAACCCAGCAGAACGTAAGAAAATGAAAAGAGTCGATGGTAAAAAACGTAGAAGATTATCTTATGAGGACTTTCTTAAAATCCGAGCATCCGCAGAGCCTTGGTTAAGAACAGCAATGGATCTCGCATTACAGACAACGCAAGCAAGGCTCGAAGTATCACGAATAAAATATAATATCAAAGCACCTAAAGAAGGAATATGTGGATGTGTTTGGTATGAGGAGCCTAAAAATGGAATATATGGAATAATCTATATCCATAGGCAGAAAGTACAATACAAAGAAGCTTCTCACGTTGCTATTCCCATAGGAAAGGCATTAAAAGAAATCATTGATAATAGTCGTGACAATGTGGCAAGCCCTTATATTGTGCATAGGCTACCTACTCGTATCCCAAATAAAGTGAGTAAAGAGGTTAATCATCCAACACAAGTTGCACCTGATTATCTTAGTCGTGCATTTTCAGCGTTACGTGATCGAGTGGGCGTTGCCAGTCATTTGCCTTTAGATGAAAGACCTACTTTTCATGAAATAAGAGCATTGGCGGCCTTTATGTTTAAACAACGTGGTTTTGATCCACAAGCTCGAATGGCTCATAGTGATGCAGAGTCAACAAAAATTTATACTGAAAATCATGTACTATGGGTTGAAGTGCCACATTGTGAAATAAATGGATAAATCATGACAATAGAACAATTTATAGATACTTTAAGTAAAATTCAGTTTAATCAAAGTTTATCATTATCGACATATTTTTTTATAGCCTTAATTTCTTCAATTGTATCAATTTTTTCTATTTATATTACAGGTTATCTAAAAGAAAAATCAAAGTTAGATTTTATAAAAAAAAATCTAACTGAAATAAATACTCAATTAGCAAAAAACACTGAGACAACTAAAAGTATTGAACATCAATTCATTCAGCAAACTTGGATTAATCAACAAGTCTGGATAAAAAAACAAGAAATTTATGAAGATATATTCAAAATCTTTCTTGATTTAGATTCCTATCTAGACCTAGAAAAAAAGGAATTAAATATATATTATTGGTTTGAATATGGCGTTGATCAATATTTTGATGATGAAAGTGGGCGTATCACCAAAGAAGATAAAGATAAACTATATCAAGATGTTATTGAATATAGAAATAAATTTAAAACAGGTGAATTTAACAAAAAAATGGACACTTTAAGAGAAAATAGAAACATACATCTTAATAATCTCGCTAATATCTTACATTTAAAATCAATTTTTTTATCTCAAGAATCTAAATCAATAATTGAAAATATTATTGAAGAACTAAAAAAAGAAATCATAGATGATGAAACATGGGATGAATATGTTGCTAAATCAACAAAATCTTTTAGCCATTATAAAAGTATTCTAATTCTTTCAGCTGAAAAGGAACTTTCTATACTAGGATAATTTATGGTAAAACTCCCTTTAACTCATTGATTCCTATAATGCATATTTTGTATATCTAGCACTGTATGTAATTACATGCAAATGTAGTATTTATATTTATAATCAAAGTGTTAGATAAATTAAAATCGGTTTCATGGGGTGTCGGGGGTCGTAGGTTCAAATCCTATCATGCCGACCAACAATATTTAAGAAAACCAACCATTTACGGTTGGTTTTTTTATGTCTGAAATTTGCTACTGGTAAAACTCTGGTAAAACTCTGGTAAAACGACGACAAATAATCTCTCAAAATCCCCCTTTCTTTAGCCCATAAAATTGCCCTTTTCTTCTTGCTATTCTATTCATTACTCTATATAAATTACTGTACAAAAACACAGTTAAATAGGTGGTACCATGATTAAACTTGAAATCAATAATGCTGAATATATTGCTCAGTTAGAAGAGGCTCGTTTATCTGCAGATAACCCGTATGGCTATCTGTTTATGGATATTATCTTTTCTGATCCAATGTTTGATGAAAGCACGTTTAAAATGAAAGATGTTAGACGGGAGCCAATGAGGACGTATATGACGGAGGATGTAGCAAGGGATTTATTTGAGAAATTGAAAACGCATTTCAATCATCAAAATATGGTACCGACATCAAAAAATATAAAGAATCTTATGTAGTTTTAGTTATTTGAAATCATCTTTCTCGCTAATATGTAAACTTATACAGCACGAATTTTTTAATTCTCGGTGACTGTCGCGCCGATATTGAAATTCTTCTCGTCCTATTTTTTCGATATTTTCAATTAACTGCTCTTTTGTCAGTTCTAACCGCCCCTTGAACGGGAGTTCAGGAAGAACCCAGCAAGGATCACCTTCAGTTTGAACTTGATCTTTTTTAGGGGCAATAATCATTGAGGACATTGTATAGGCTCCGGTTGGTCAAAGGGGTCTTTAATTGGATGATCAGGGTGTTCAATGCCATGGCACGTGGCGGTGATTTTCACTTGTTGGCAGGGTAAGAAGTGGACTTGCAATCCACAGGAATCTTCATATTCTGGGATAGTCACGGTGGTCTGATATTGTCGGTAATTGGCTTCCTGTTTTTTTATAAAATCTTTAAATGCAGGGTCTCCAACTCCAGGCATATCTTTAGGGTATGGGTCAGGATTAACTTCCCACTTTACATTGACTTGCATATTGGGTTGCCATATTTCAGGTAGCATGACACAGCAAGTGAATCCCCCCCGTTCGCCCCCGATAACCATTAACCGAAAACCAATTGATATTCGTGTCTACGACATGGTTATACCCCAATAAATTCGCCCCGACATAGGCGATATTGTCTTTCTGTTTATCGTCAGGAGAACATCCTAAAAGAAAGAGTGGAGTAATGAAAACAGCTAAATTAAATGCTCTCATATACCGTTCCTGTCTATTGAAAATAGAACCAGTATTGTACACTTAAGGTAAATTATCCATTCCTAAATGAGAATAATAGGAGTGACATTATTAGTTCTTATAAGGAACCATTATGTTAAATAGAACGATAATTGGTACAATTTATACTGTTTACAGACCAGGATATAATTGCCCTTCATCAACAAAATAAACCTGCATTAAATACCATCGCCCATCCTGAAAAATTAAATAATATTCATAAATAGGAGAGTAACCATCAGGTACAATATATTGCGTTGTGACAACAGTGATATTGTTAGTGCTCTTTACTACCGACAATATTTTTTCTTTTTTAGGGTCATGACTTGATTCAGAACCAAACGCAATGGGTTCTCCTACAAAATCAGGTAAGGTGTATTTAGTTAATAGCCTACGCCACGCCTTATCTGCTAACTCCGTATACTCATCAGGCTTCGAACCCATTAGGCTAAATGCGTAGTCATTCCATTCCATGTAATCTTGTTGAAATTGTCTAACCAAAATTTCAGGTGACTCATTAGACATGGCAACAGATTGATTCATAAATAATTCACCTAAAAAAAGAACAGTAAATAAATACAATGCATAAAATCGATATTTAGACATATTCCCTACCTACTCGATGCAATATTTAAATATGTTGTTATATCACACTGACTAAAATCTTACTGCTTTGATTTTACTCTTAATTGCATAAGTTGCTCGAAACTTAGGTGGCTTAAATCAATTCCTGTTGTTTGAATAGGCCCACCATCAGCACCCGTTAATTCTGTCTTATTCTTTAGCATACCTAAATGCTGTGCAACCATCTTAAGCGCTTCATCTTGATTACGGGTAATAACCTCAATACCGAACTTACCCTCTTTTACCCCTGCAAATAACCGACGGGCTGAGCCTGTTAAATCACGCGTATCATGAAAATGCGCACGACCAATACCAACACCGTTACAATGAGGGCAATCGGGGTTTGGATCTAATGTTTCATCGTAACCGTAGCCACCCACATCTTGAGGTGGCAGTTTATTGGCTGTGAGCGCTTTTTTAGTAGCGTCTTCAAACTCTATCGAATCACGCCATTGGTAATTGAATCCAAATCCCCAGCAATGACGACAACATAATCGACGGTATTCGGTCAACTCGTTAACGTCTGCCGTTGCGATATCCCACCATATTTTTAATACGGCATCTTGGGTTATCTCTGTTCTGCGTTCCCGTTCGGCTAATGCGTCAGTGATTGCTCTTGAAACCTTAGCATTTCTTAGCATGCGAGTAGCATTTACATAAGCTGTATTTCCTTCGCCTTTATAACCGGCTCGCTTATATGCTCCTGTTCGATTTAAGTCTATAAGGTATTCACTAACAAATTTAACCTGTTGTTCAGTTAGCCCGTAATTGCGCAGACTAAAGGTGTTTTCATTATCGTGCGCATTACTTGATTCATTACTCTGCGCAGTGGGTATATCACTATTGCGCATTGGCTCTTTTGCGCATTCTGCGCACTGGATATTTTGATGTATCGTCGGGCTGTTGCGTAGTTTAGTTCCTTTAGTTCGCACCACTCTTTAGGGGATATTCCTGTTATAGCATGTTCGGCGAGGAACTGTTGTTGTAGCATCCCCCAATCCGGTTTTGCCATTGTGTTTATCTCCTTAGCCTATTAAAAAGCCCATTCGTTAAAATAGGCTTTGTGATGAGTTATATTGACTTGCTAAACGTTAATTTAAGGAATGTATTAATGAAGATTAGTAAAATAATTGAACCAATAAATAGATATGCCGAAAAATTAAATGAATTTTTTGATGAAGTACCATCAATTAGTAAAAGAATTAGTATCATAGTATCAAACTTAGTAGCTTATACAGTGGTAAATGGTTTAATTCTCCTTATAGCAATCAGGGCATCATGTAAATATCCTAAGCTACAAGTTAACCCATATGATATAAGTGCTATTCTTATCGCTATGCTATTTTTTTTCTTTATCAATGATGTCTTTACTAATCACTTTCCGATAAAACCCAAAAAAAATGAGAAATTTACTTTAAAATTAGTTTTCATATATATATGTTTTGCTCTAGGTTCAATGCTTATCACATGGTTATATGTTGCTTCTATTTATCAGCCATTAATCTCAATGCCTGATAATATTTTTGAATGCACATCATAAATTAATAATCAACGTTACACTCTGTTCTCACATACTCCTGCAACCCTTTAATCACTTGCTCTGACTGTGCAATTCGCTCTCAGAGTAACCAATAATTTCTGATAGCGGTGTCAGTAGGTCGGGCGGTGGTTACATCATCCACGCCGGAGGTGGTAACGCCTTCGGATTTTGGACAGTTGGCTTTGATATACACCCGCTCAGGATGAACACCCTGCATATTCTTTTCACTACGTTTACTAAACACATATTTCGACATTACTTATTTACTCCAAGTTTATTTTTAATAAATATAAATATCGTATCGAGAACACGACTTAGTTTTTTAGTTCCAAGAAAAACAATCATAGCCCCACAAAATTCAGCTAATGATGTCCATGAATCAGACAACCCCATATAATGAAGCTCTAAATCAAACGCACGAATAGCACCAACAGTTAAAGCCACACATCACAGCCTCCGCAAATGATTGCCTAGTTGTGTTTCCCTCTCGACGTTCGCGGATAAACGCATTCTTTCTGCCGTTTACGTTGTTCTGCTTTACGTTCTGCTACTGTTTTTGCTATTGGTCTTGCCTCTCTTAGTAGTACAACTACTCACAAACAATTTAATCACTAAAGTTAAATTCAAATAAAAGGGACCCATGCTTGGAATGAATCACAAAATTATCCCAGCGTATTGCATACCAAATTGGCGGGATCATATTCACTCTATATATTGAAGAACCTATAGTGTATGGCTGAATTAAATCTCTGAAACCAACGACTAAATTCTTTAGTAAATCCGAATGCTTTGTAGCAATACCAAGTTGAAAAAACCATTCTTCCACTATTTTAATCATATCGTTTTCACTGATTTGCTCTAACGAAACATTCCAATGCTCAATGGGATATTCATCGCTATGACGAATAATTACTGACTGAACCGAGCTAAGTAACGTCGCTTTTTCTTCCACATAAGTGCACTCATAGTCAGGGGCAACATTTGGCTCTCTATTCAGTGACTCAACAGCGCATAAGTAGCCATTGATTTTTTCAACATCCAACAAAACAAGTTCTTTCGACATCAGTTTACATTTCATTTTTCATCACTTTTATTTTACTTATATATCAATTGTATATAATAAACTCATCCAATAATTTAGGCATTTACCTGACTTTCTATATTACGATTCATCTAAAAAACAATATCGCTTAACGCTAACTAACGGTATTCGCAAATGTATTGGTGCTGATAAAGCAAAAGCTATCGCAATAGCCAGAGAATACAATAATATCATGCGCCCAGAAAAATCCGTTTCTATAAATTCATTAATTGTTGATTCAGGAGGGCAATATGGTGAAGCCCTTCCCTTCTCTGAGCATTTAGATAAATTGTTTTCTCGGATCATCAATGATGAACAACCATCTAAAAGCACGTTGAATGACTGGACTAACGACCTAGAAAGAGTGAAATCCTTTTTTAAGGATATTCCATCAAATGAAATATCTTTGGAACACGTTAATGGATTTATTAATAAATATCATGCTGAAGCTTCTGCCAATGTACAAAATCGAAAAGTAGGTTTTTTAAAGAAGATTTTCAGTTATGCAATAGATGAATCTCTTATGTTCGATAACCCAGCAGAACGTAAGAAAATGAAAAGAGTCGATGGTAAAAAACGTAGAAGATTATCTTATGAGGACTTTCTTAAAATCCGAGCATCCGCAGAGCCTTGGTTAAGAACAGCAATGGATCTCGCATTACAGACAACGCAAGCAAGGCTCGAAGTATCACGAATAAAATATAATATCAAAGCACCTAAAGAAGGAATATGTGGATGTGTTTGGTATGAGGAGCCTAAAAATGGAATATATGGAATAATCTATATCCATAGGCAGAAAGTACAATACAAAGAAGCTTCTCACGTTGCTATTCCCATAGGAAAGGCATTAAAAGAAATCATTGATAATAGTCGTGACAATGTGGCAAGCCCTTATATTGTGCATAGGCTACCTACTCGTATCCCAAATAAAGTGAGTAAAGAGGTTAATCATCCAACACAAGTTGCACCTGATTATCTTAGTCGTGCATTTTCAGCGTTACGTGATCGAGTGGGCGTTGCCAGTCATTTGCCTTTAGATGAAAGACCTACTTTTCATGAAATAAGAGCATTGGCGGCCTTTATGTTTAAACAACGTGGTTTTGATCCACAAGCTCGAATGGCTCATAGTGATGC
>NZ_JAABLX010000044.1:0-9750 GCF_009915245.1 Proteus sp. G2669
GACTTACGCCATAATTTAATCACCACACAATAAGAAACAGTACCTTATGGTTGGAAGTATTATCAATATAATATTTATGGTAGGACGATTGAAAAACGCACTGATACAGGCTCTTGGACTTATTCCTATAATGCTGAGCACCGTTTAAAAACCGTACTTCACCATCCTGTTAATCCAGAAGAAAAACGGTATTTTGTCCAATTTGATTACGATCCATTAGGGCGTCGTTTACATAAAACTGTCGAATATCTTCCTGCGCTACAACTACCACAAGCACAACAACGTTTACCTTTAAAAGCACACACTTGTGGTACAACTACCTTTTTATGGGAAGGTTTGCGATTATTAAGCGAATATCGACACGGCATTGACATGCTCTATATCTATGAAGATGTGGGCAGTTACTCTCCCTTAGCGCGCGTTGATACATTAAAAAATAAACAAACTGTTTTTTATTTTCATTGTCAGCCTAATGACTCACCTGATGCATTAGTTGATGGTAACGGTGATATTCAATGGCAAGCTCGCTTCACCTCTTGGGGTAAAACAGAAATTGAATTAGGAGAGTTTCATTATTATCCCCAAAATCGTGATCAAAACTTACGTTTTCAGGGGCAATATCTCGATAGAGACAAATTTGTCGGGAACAAATTTGAACAGCATTTACGCTGGCCCGTAGGGCGAGTATCAGGATGATACGAGTATTCAGGTCTACACTATAATACCTTTCGCTATTATGATCCTGATATTGGTCGATTTACCCAGCATGATCCGATAGGGCTGATGGGCGGGCTGAATCTGTATCAGTATGCGCCGAATGCGCTGGTGTGGGTTGATCCGTGGGGTTGGGCTAAGCTATTTGCATTAGGCACCTATGGTGAGTTAAATGGCCCTTCACATGTGCGTGATCAATTACAAGCTCACGAATTATTGAGACACGAATATTTAAAACAGCAAGGTCTTGCAAACACATCACGTTTATCTGGAAATCCATCTATAGCTTTAGATTTGGATCATCATACCAGAGGCCCGTTGAAGGATACTCGAGGTATTGGTGGTGCTCATTGGCATGAGGCTGAAATTAGAGCGAATCAAGGTCTGGGTAGAAATGAGTTTGCATCAACATTAAAATGTGAATTAGATATAACATCAGGTGGTTTAAGAAAAGCTGGTGTTCCTGCTAGTCGAGTTAAACAATTAAGACGAGATGCATTGAAATTTTATAAACAACAAGCTGCTGCAAAAGCAAAAGGTTGTAAATAGGAATATATATCATGTATGAAATTACTCAATTTATTGTAAGTGATAACAAAGATATAGACTCAGGCTTAATTATAGGGGGCAATAAAGGATATGTGTCTGAATGGCCTGTTAATCCAAACGGAAAGGAGCTATTGCATCTTTTTTCTATAGATTGTGAAAAGGTAGCTCCTCAGGTCGCTGGTGGTGTTTTGCCAAAAATCGGTTATTTGTCTATATTTTCAACATATTCTAGCAGTGATTACTTTCTTGATGAAATAACATACTTTGGTGATGAAGATGATTTGAATTTGATTCGGTCAGGCTTCACTTTTGTATCTTATTCATTGACTGGTAGTTTAAGTGAAAGTAATGAAGATTTTATACCTGAAACTAAAGTTGATTTATTAAATACGAGAATTGATAGTGAAGAGTATCCAATGATATCATTTTTCTCAAAACATATTCCCAATGGTTTAACCTGTGTGGATGAGGTTTTTAATAATTATCATTTTGTCTGCCAGGTCTATTCCGCTGACTTTCCTTATCCCTTTAAAGATGTATTGGGATTGTCTGATGCCATAGGATACTTATTTATTAAAAATGAAGGAAATAATATAGAAGGTCTTTTCTTCGTGCAAACGGCATAAAAATCCTAATAGCCATCCTTATAACTCAAATTATATAATCACCTGCTTTGGCTACAACAGCACACCAAAGCAGGTAAATCACCACATCACTCCCCGATCAGCGCCTTAACTTTAAGCTTAAATGCGGCGATCTGGGCTTGTTGCTGCTGATTTTGCTGCTTAATAGTCCGGATATCCTCGCTGTCCGGGATTAATACCAAACAGCCGTTTAAAATTTTCACTGCAGACGTGAAACCCGTCTCAAAGACTGCATCTTTTAATCTATATCCTGTTAAGTGGATTGCCGGCAGTGGACTGGTTTTGCTGCCACTCAGAGCATAGCCCATGGTGTAATAACACTCTGTTTTTTTGGAGAGAGGTATTTATCACTCGGTTTTACTTAGAATTCGTCTTAACCGTGGTAACTATCCTTTACCTTTAATTGTTTGGTTAATGGTGTTGCTGTGCTTGATTACCTGTGGTCTAGCGACCAGATGGTGCAAGAAACCCCGATTTATGCCGATGGTACTCCCGCTTATGATTCGCAAATTCAGTGGCTTTATCAACCCGGTGAAATTACCCCAACAGCCCGTTATCAACGTGGAAAACTGCATTATGTCGTCACTGACCATCAAGGCACACCACGAGAAATCTTTAGCGAAAAAGGGATTGTCAGCTGGGCTGGACGGTTAAATACCTGGGGACAAATGGCGTTTTGGCAATCTCATGATAATTATGCCGATAACGACCCTGAATACACTGAATGCCATTTTCGGTTTGCCGGTCAATATGAAGATAAAGAAAGTGGCTTGTATTACAATCGCTTTCGCTACTATGATAAGGACACTGGGCAATATATTTCGCCAGACCCTATTGGATTATTAGGTGGCTTTAATCCGTATGGGTACGTACATTGTCCGACTGGGTGGGTTGATCCGTTTGGGTTGGCGGGTGAGGATTGTGATAAGCTACTCAAACTTAATTCAGCACAACGGAAAAATATTTCCAATCTTAGAGAAGGTAAGGATGTTACAGTTAGAAATGTCGAAGAAGCAAGACAATTATTAGATAACATGCCAGAGCTTCGCCCTCATATAGATTTATTCCCCGCTAAATCAGGTGAATTATATCGTGGAACAGTATTTGGTGATGTATGGAAACAACCAGTTGGTACTTATCGAGGTGATTTATATAATATAAGAAATCCATTGTCTGATGTTGTACATGAATCGAGTAATAAACTGCATGATTTAAATCCTCATTATAATATTTTATTTAAAAATGGCACCAAAGCAGGAATAATAATAGTTCCATAGAAAGGAAAAGTGAAAAATGAAAGAAATAATAGATAATAGAGAGTTAAAAACCCTCCCTTTAGTTGAGAGAACAATATATCTTGATGACAATATAGCATCTATTGAATTTTCTATTATTGGAGATTTAGATTTCAACATTGAATTTAAAAAAAAATATAAAAACAAAAAAGAGGCAATTAAAAGTATAGAGACATTTATCAAAAAAAGTGATCTTGACAAAGAAAAAGGTATTGATTTTATATATGAGACTCAAATGAAAAAATCAAAACTATTAATTTTAAATAGCGTTATAAACAATACCTTATCACTACCTGACCATGGAGATGGTTACTTATATCTTGGTGATATTGAATATATTAAGGAACTCACTAAAAAACTAAGAACTCGGTTACTCTAATTATATGTAAAAATAAAATTAACTTTTCATATATGGTTATACCCAAGTCCATATGTTACTCAAAAATTTTGAGTGACAACCTACTACATGAATAAATTTTTATAATACTAATAATAAAACTTAATCATTCGTGAATGTGCGTTTTATAGAACATGAAGTTCGATATCGTTAGAACCATTTATGGCAACTCTATTATGAGCAGATAAACAGACAAGAATTTTACGCCAAAGCCAAACCTATTTTTCTAATTTTAGCTATTACACTGCAATTGGATTATTGGATAGCTGCAATAAAAAGACTGTATTACCGCCAAAGGTTATCAAGATTATCACTACGACATTAATGGTCGATTAATACAAAAAGTGGTTCATCAACACGGTTTTCGAGCAAAAACGTGGTATTACCAATGGAGTTCGCTTAATCAATTCATTGCCTGTTTTAATCCTGAAGGGGAATTATGGCGTTACACTTACAATGCTTTTGGGCGACGTCTCAGTAAAAGTAAGGTGTTCGATAATCGCCCTATTACACCGCCCAATTCGCCCTTTAAAGATAAACGCGTTCAGCGTGTCGATTATCTGTGGTCGGGCAACCAGATGGTGCAAGAAACTCCGATTTATGCCGATGGTACGCCCGCTTATGATTCGCAAATTCAGTGGCTCTACCAGCCCAATGAAATCACTCCCACAGCCCGTTATCAACGTGGAAAACTGCATTATGTCGTCACTGACCATCAAGGCACACCACGAGAAATCTTTAGCGAAAAAGGGATTGTCAGCTGGGCTGGACGGTTAAATACCTGGGGACAAATGGCGTTTTGGCAATCTCATGATAATTATGCCGATAACGACCCTGAATACACTGAATGCCATTTTCGGTTTGCCGGTCAATATGAAGATAAAGAAAGTGGCTTGTATTACAATCGCTTTCGCTACTATGATAAGGACACTGGGCAATATATTTCGCCTGACCCTATCGGATTATTAGGGGGCTTTAATCCGTATGGGTATGTGCATTGTCCTACAGGGTTTATTGATCCGTTTGGGTTGAGTGGGACATCAAAAGTCAGCACTGTTCAACAGAATAAACAAGTTGGTGATGGCGTTAGGGATGATATTGCCAGAGAACGAGGATTAGGGCCAGATGACATTGAGCAAAATATTAGAGTAACTGGTGGACTAAGACGAATGGATGTTGTTGACGGGCGATTAGGAATAGAATCCAAAATTGGACGAACAGGTTTAACGTCCAGAGTTAGGCAGGAACTTGCTAGAGACATAAAAATTTTGAGGCTAGAAAATCCACCGCTTCGTGCTATTGAATGGCATTTTACTCGTAGCCCAACCACAGGAAAAATCGGACCTACAGCAAGGCTTGAGGAAAAACTTAATAAATATGGTATACCAATAATCTATAGGGATTAATATGAGTGTATTTAGTAAATTATTCGTTGAAAACGGATTTAAAAAGATTAACGAAAATAATGTTTATCAAAAATCTAGCTCATTTATCAAGTCAGTCAATTTGCAACGAAAAAGCTCAGGGGATATGTATTTTATCAATTTAGGCGTCACTCCAATTATAGATGGAGTCGAACCTCGTTCATTCAAGGAAATAGACGCATATATTCGATCTAGGGTGCGTACTCAAGATGGCTTTTTTATCAACACAATAGATGATCCTGAGTTTTTAAAAGAGATATTGAATGGGCCAATAAATGATTTTTTTGACTCTTTTGTATCTATTGATGATCTCTTTTCACCAATAACAACTAATATGATAGAAAGCCAAGATCTTCCAATAAATATTAAAAACATCATGGCTGATCAAGCGCTAAGTTTATTGTGTGCTCGATATTGGATATCAAAGAATGAAATTGAAAAAGCAAAAGAAATGGCAACATATGGTTTAAGTAAAGTTAGACTAGGTGGACAAATAAAAAAATCATTCAAAGAAATATTAGCATTGTAAGTAAGGTAAGCCTATTTTTAGACTTACCTATATTATCACGCTATCTGTTGTTGGTTTTCACTCGGATGTCTTCGCTGTCCGGTATCAGTTGTGAGTTCAATCGGTGGATGCAACACACTGGTTAAATCGTTCTGCTGGTGATTCGTAACCTAGCGTTTTTCTTGGCCTCTCGTTGAGTTGTCTAGCTATGCTGTCTAACCGTTGCTGGCTATGAACGGATAAATCAGTACCTTTGGGAAAATATTGTCTGAGCAATCGGTTCGTATTTTCGTTTGAACCACGTTGCCACGGAGACTGAGGATCGCAGAAGTAGACTTGAATATCAGTCGCTACAGTAAATACTGCATGATTGGTCATTTCAACACCTCTGTCCCAAGTTAATGTTTTATATAGTTCAACGGGTAATTGCTGAGCCTGTTTAATGAGAGTGGCTATCACCGTTGTTGTTTTATTATCACTGATTTTAGCTAGCATAACATAACGTGAATGGCGTTCTACTAAAGTGACAATATAAGAATTTTTAGAGCCTTGAATTAGATCCCCTTCCCAGTGGCCTGGAATTGCTCTATCCGCAACAGTCGATGGTCTTTCACTTATAGGAACGGCATTAGGGATTGAGCCTAATCCTTTTCCTTTAAGTGATGTGGTTCTAGATTTTCGTACCGTTCTTCTGCTTCTAAGATATTGCTGTAACTCTTTTTTTAAAGCTCCCCGAGTTTGTATAAAAAGTGTTTTATAAATCGTTTCGTGAGACACATTCATCTCCTGAGCATCTGGATTATTGCGTTTCAGCCAGCCAGCAATTTGCTCAGGCGACCAGCCTTGATGCATTTTTTCTGCGATTATTTTACACAATGTAGGGTTTTGACTTAATTTACAAGCTTTGGGTCTCAAGGCATTATCCCATGCTTTTTTATCCGCTTTTGCTGCACGGTAGTTGGTTAATCCACCATGTCTGCGGATCTCACGACTAACAGTTGAAGGGGCTCTTGATATTTTTTTAGCTATCTCCCTGATACTGCACTTTTCTGCTAATCCTCTCGATATTTCTTCTCTTTCATCAAGCGAAAGCGATAACCTGTGGCGTTTACGGACAGGAGGACGGAAGCCACCCGTTTGATAAATAGTGGGCATAATAGAAGAATGGTATCTATCAAACATTCTTGCTATCTCATGTAAAGAATCACCTTGTTTATATCTGTCCCAAATAATCGCTTTTTGTTCAGGTGTATAGTAAATACGTTTTCTTGGCTTCATAACAATGCCCTCCTTATTTAAGGATAGCGTTGCATTGATTAATTGAACTCACAGTACCAAACAGCCGTTTAATATCTTCATTGTGAACGTGAAACCGGTCTCAAAACCTGCGTCTTTTAACCAATGCCCTGTTAAGTGGATTGCCAGTGATAGTCTGGTTTTATGGCCACTCGGAACATACCCCACCGCGTAGTATTTACCACTTGGGTTGCTTAGAATTCATCTTAACCATAGCAACTATCCCTTACCTTTAATTGTTTGTTAATGGTATTGGTGTACTTGATTACCTGTGGTCTGGCGACCAGATGGTGCAAGAAACCCCAATTTATGCCGATGGCACACCCGCTTATGACGCTCAAATTCAGTGGCTCTATCAGCCCGGCGAAATTACTCCAACAGCTCGTTATCAACGTGGAAAACTGCATTATGTCGTCACTGACCATCAAGGTACGCCACGTGAAATCTTTAGCGAAAAAGGCATTGTCAGCTGGGCTGGTCGGTTAAATACCTGGGGGCAAATGGCGTTTTGGCAATCTCATGATAATTATGCCGATAACGACCCAGAATACACCGAATGTCATTTTCGGTTTGCCGGACAATATGAAGATAAAGAAAGTGGCTTGTATTACAATCGCTTTCGCTACTATGATAAGGACACTGGGCAATATATTTCACCTGACCCTATCGGATTATTAGGTGGCTTTAATCCGTATGGGTATGTGCATTGTCCAACTGGGTGGGTTGATCCGTTAGGGTTGGCGGGTTGTCTGTATATTTATGCACTTAATGCTGATGAAAAAAAAGTAATTGAGGGATTAATTGATAAAATAGCTACAGGAAAGCTTCATACAAGAGTGAGGCATGGCCATTTTGAAAATTCGAAAGATATCGAAAATATAATTAATAATCCTAAAGAAATCTTCAGAAGTGGGGGGGGAAAAAATCCTAGGTTAATTTTTCATGATGGAGAGAATGTCGTCATCGTAGGAACTAAAGGATCTGAAAAGGGCTGGGTGGTAACTAATTATGGTCCCTTGGGGAGTGAAGGAAGAGTACCTTTAGGTAGTGTACCAAATACCCCAAGAGGTGGTATTGTTACTTCAGAAAGTATAGTGTCTGGAACAATACCAAGTAAATCAGGTACTGTTCCTAAAGCTGAATCCATTTGGAAAATTGAGTGATAATATAAAATATGTATTACATAAACACTGATGGGGGAAAAATCGAAATAAATTTAACTTCCTCAAAAAAGATAAAATCAGCAGTTAAATGGGTGTTTGATAAGATTATAATTTCCGATAATATTTTTGCGGATGAGCTAAGTAACTACCTTTTACCAGAATATATTGGTAGTAGTCATTATATAGGTGATGATGGATATATATTTGATACATCAGATAAATTATTAAGTGATGTGTTTTTGTACATTCCCGATAATAACTATTTTAATCCTGATGTGTTAAATACTATCCTATCTTTTGATTCTACATATGCATCTATTGAAATAATAAATCCGATTAAATTTAATTCAGTATCACCTTGCGACTTTAGACATTTAAGTCAAGATGGAGATTATTTGCTATGTCTATCTAATATAAGTTTGGATGGATATATTGAGAGAATAAAAATTCAAAATGATTTTGAATTTATCTTTTTAAACAAGAAAATGATTGGTTTTTTACTAATTAGACCACTTGAGAAACTGGTTTTCTTTGATGATATAAACTATGAATATGAGAACGAAAATAAAGTACCTTTATCTTCAAATGAAAAAAATATTTTTATTACCTATTTTGATTTAGTTGATGAAGAAGGATGGGATAGGATAAATGATGGTGATTTACTTATGCTAAGTAAGATAAATGAAATTAAAAATAATATAACTAAAATTAATGTACAACACATTCAATTAAAGTCATTATATAAACAATGTGACTTCATAGTAAATAATTACTACAGTATTTAATTATTTTAAAAATACGGAATCCAAAAAATGATTAATTTCTTTTAGAATTTGATAAAAATTGTTCAACCAAATCGTTAGCCTCTAATATATCACCATCACCTTACGTATATTATATTTAAGTTTTTACCTTCTAGTATTCATGCCAAACAGCTGTTTAAGATTTTGGTAACAAAAATGGAACCTATCTCAAACCCGCTTTGGTGAGCGTGAACTTAATTATGCCTTTGGTCAACTCCATGAACTGACCTCCCTGCAAGTCAATCAACATGCACCCTTGCAATTTAGTTATAACGCACTGGGCCAAGAATTTTTACGTCAAAGCCAAGCGGGTTTCGCCAACTCTAGCCATTACACCGCTACTGGCTTATTAGCGCATCAACGTGCAGGACGAGGAACGGAGTCCTTTTTACAATCCCTACACGATAATCCGCTTCAACCCCCGATGTCGACCGATGTTCATCGAGGTTATCAATACGATAAAGCCTTTAATCTGGTCAATATCGATGATGCTCGCTGGAACCGTACACAATACCGCTATAACGCCAACGACCAAATTATTGAAACGCAATATAGCAACCAGTTTGAACGCCAAAGCGAGAAGTTTCAGTACGATAACAACCTGAACATCACAGAGCATCAGTTTATTCCGTCTGATGCGCATGGTGCGTTTTTACAACTGGCACAACAGCAAAAAGGCCGTGTTACTCGCCGTATTACCGCCAAAGGTTATCAAGACTATCACTACGACATTAATGGTCGATTAACGCAAAAAGTGGTTCATCAACACGGTTTTCGAGCAAAAACATGGTATTACCAATGGAATACGCTTAATCAACTTGTTGCCTGTTTTAACCCTGAAGGGGAATGCTGGCGTTACACTTACGATGCTTTTGGGCGACGCATCAGTAAAAGTAAAGTGGTCGATAATCGCCCTATTCCCCTCCCCCCAATTCACCCTTTAAAAATAAACGTATT
>NZ_JAABLX010000045.1:0-96644 GCF_009915245.1 Proteus sp. G2669
GAGCCGAAGCCAGTCGAAGATACCAGCTGGCTGCAACTGTTTATTAAAAACACAGCACTGTGCAAACACGAAAGTGGACGTATACGGTGTGACGCCTGCCCGGTGCTGGAAGGTTAATTGATGGGGTTATCCTTAGGGAGAAGCTCTTGATCGAAGCCCCAGTAAACGGCGGCCGTAACTATAACGGTCCTAAGGTAGCGAAATTCCTTGTCGGGTAAGTTCCGACCTGCACGAATGGCGTAATGATGGCCAGGCTGTCTCCACCCGAGACTCAGTGAAATTGAACTCGCTGTGAAGATGCAGTGTACCCGCGGCAAGACGGAAAGACCCCGTGAACCTTTACTATAGCTTGACACTGAACATTGAGCCTTGATGTGTAGGATAGGTGGGAGACTATGAAATGTGGACGCCAGTCTGCATGGAGTCAACCTTGAAATACCACCCTTTAACGTTTGATGTTCTAACCTAGGTCCATAATCTGGATCGGGGACCGTGTCTGGTGGGTAGTTTGACTGGGGCGGTCTCCTCCTAAAGAGTAACGGAGGAGCACGAAGGTTGGCTAAGCATGGTCGGACATCATGCGGTTAGTGCAAAGGCATAAGCCAGCTTGACTGTGAGAGTGACGGCTCGAGCAGGTACGAAAGTAGGTCTTAGTGATCCGGTGGTTCTGAATGGAAGGGCCATCGCTCAACGGATAAAAGGTACTCCGGGGATAACAGGCTGATACCGCCCAAGAGTTCATATCGACGGCGGTGTTTGGCACCTCGATGTCGGCTCATCACATCCTGGGGCTGAAGTAGGTCCCAAGGGTATGGCTGTTCGCCATTTAAAGTGGTACGCGAGCTGGGTTTAGAACGTCGTGAGACAGTTCGGTCCCTATCTGCCGTGGGCGTTGGAAGATTGAGAGGGGTTGCTCCTAGTACGAGAGGACCGGAGTGAACGCACCACTGGTGTTCGGGTTGTCATGCCAATGGCATTGCCCGGTAGCTAAGTGCGGAAGAGATAACCGCTGAAAGCATCTAAGCGGGAAACTTGCCTCGAGATGAGTCTTCCCTGTCACCTTGAGTGACCTAAAGGAACGTTTAAGACTAAGACGTTGATAGGCTGGGTGTGTAAGCGTAGCGATACGTTGAGCTAACCAGTACTAATGAACCGTGAGGCTTAACCTGACAACACCGAAGGTGTTTTGTCTGAGAGACAAAGAGTAGATGAAGTAAGCTTGTTTAAGATTGAATATTGCTGGTTATTGCGTAGAGATACAAAATAACGGGTGATTAAACAGAATTTGCTTGGCGGCCATAGCGCAACGGTCCCACCTGATCCCATGCCGAACTCAGAAGTGAAACGTTGTAGCGCCGATGGTAGTGTGGGGTCTCCCCATGTGAGAGTAGGGAACTGCCAGGCATTAAATAAGACGAGAAAGCCAACCCAATGGGTTGGCTTTTTTGCGTTTGGAGTTTTTTATATAGCTTATATGCTAGTCGATAATTCATTGAATTTAATAATCGATATATAGAAAAAAATAAAGCTAAAAATGTTGTTACATTCCTCAATTGATCTTTAAAATAGCCACTCTTAACGCCATTAAATCCTATTTATGGCATTCAATTAGTAAGATCATCACCGTATCAAGCATCTAATATTACTTAATTTGATACCTAGAGTTATTCTTTTCTGTTTTTATTATCTCAAACAGATCTTATTAGAAATAGATAATGAAGGTATAAACACACTCTTTATTATTAAGTGTATTTCTTATTTAGATATTTTTGATGAGGATATTATTGAGGTTCCTGCTCTTCTGAACTTAATAAATCATAGTTTAAGAGGTTTTTATTCCCATCAATAACCATTATTGGTGATTTCGGCTGATAGCATTCTTTTAATGGTGAATAACATTTTTTTGGTGAGTTATGTTCTATACCAAGCCAACTACTTAATAGCCAATAGTTATTTACCGTCGAATAAGGCTCATTCAACGCTTCATCATTAATAACAGGTTTAATAGATGATGAGCTATACCAAATGAACAAAGGAATGTCGTAAGCTTCTTTACGCGGTGTATTTACACCATGATGATAACGAATCTCTCTATTCTTATCGAGGCGCTGTAAAGCATGATCTGCAAAGTAGAGAATAGATGCGGGTTTATCTTTTACTTTTTCAATAATGTTATTAATTAATTTATCTGTATAAGCGATAGAGCTGTCATAACAATTATCATCTTCTTGTTGTGTGAATTTTTTAAAATCTTGATTTGGAAATCGGTTACAAGCAGGTTCATGACTACCATAAGTATGCAAAATAATAAATTTTTTCTGTGTAGATGGTTCATTGAGTGCTTTATCTAAATAAGGAAGTAGTTCTTCATCATAACCAATAAAATCATTCCACTTTTTATTCTGTGCCATATTTGCAATGACCGAGATTACACTTGTTTTTTGATTCCCTTCCCCTTGGTTACTTAGCCAATAAGTTTTAAATCCAGCATGATTAGCAAGGGAAACAATATTATCAGCGTAATGATTTTTATCCTGTAACTGCTCTAACCCTATATTTGAGAGAGAAATTGGTACAGAAAGAATGGTTACTGGGGCTGGAGAGTAAACATTCTTAAAAAGAATTAGATTGTTTTTCTCTTTCATTAAATTTGGAGTTGTATCATGAGGATAACCATAAATACCTAAATGGTCACGCCGAACAGATTCCCCAATAATAAGAATATAAATATCTGTATTATTATCTTTTTTACTATATTGATAATTAACTTTTTGAGAAGCTATTCTTTTTATTTGACGATTTTCATGAAACGTTCTAACCAGTGCTGCTGCATTATAAAAAGGTGTATTTAAAAGAGTATATTCAGAGATTAATTTAGTATTGTTATCATTTCTTAATGCTAGGTTTTTATATATAGGAATAATTGCTATTAATATAACGATTGCAATAACACTATTTATTGTGGTTTTTAAATGAGAAAATCGAGCGCTTTTATGGATAAGAAAATAATAAATAGAGAAGCTACATATATAAAATAACACGTAATATTTATTATAAGAAAGCATACCAACAGTCTCACTGCCGTTAGTATTTATAAACGTTTCTGCGATAGAAGAGGAAAATGCAATGTCGTGTTCACGATAGAAAAATAGAGAAATAGACAGATTTAAAGACCATAGCGCGCTAATTATAAATGTTACTATTTTTCCCAGAATTGAACGATAAATTCCACTACACATCAGCATAAGTAGCCAACCAATGAGAACAATATAAATCTTTTGTTCTATATACAACGTTGAGCCACCAAGTATTGCTGGTGTTATAGATAAAAGAAATAAAAGTGTGTAATAAGTTAGTCGAGACATAATCTATTTAAAACTGTCACCTCTTCTTATGTAGAACAAAAAGTTAACCATTTACCTTTTGACAATACAAGGCTTGTTTGACTGAAATGTGTCTGAATTTGGTATTATTACGACTTTTCTAGCTTTTTTGTATTATAAATAAAGTTATAAAGTGAATAAATAATAATGATTTTATTTGTAATGTATTGATTTTATTTTGTTTTTATTTTCTTTTGTGATAAGGAGCTAATAAACAGCAAGTTATTAAAATAAACGTATAGATATGTATTTAAAAATTAGATTTATTCTAAATAAGTAAAGGGGATAAATATATTTGGATTGTATAGCAATAAAATAAAAGTGCCCTTCTTTATTATAAAAGAATGAGCACTTTTATCGTAAATTATCAGTGGGTTTTATGACTCTTAGTGATCTTTGCCTTGTTCAATTCCTAAGCCAATTTGAGAGCGAATAAATTGTGCTTGAAACTTCACTTTTTCTTGCTCACCTAAAGATGATTTATCTGTAATTGAAAAAAACCATGAAACAACAAAAGCAACTACCATTGAAAATAATGCTGGATATTCATAAGGATAGATAGGTTTTTCATGACCTAAAATGCTGACCCAAATTGTTGGCCCTAAGATCATTAATGTTACGGCTATTAATAAACCAGACCATCCCCCAGCTACAGCGCCACGTGTTGTTAGTCCTTTCCAATACATTGATAGCAAAATGATTGGGAAGTTACAGCTTGCGGCTATTGAGAAAGCGAGTCCTACCATAAAGGCAATGTTTTGCTTTTCAAATAGTATCCCTAAACCTATAGCGACTATCCCCAATATTACAACAGTTACTTTAGATACATTAAGCTCTTTACGTTCATCTGCATGACCATTTTTAATTACGTTAGCATAAAGATCATGAGAAACCGCGGAAGCACCAGCTAAAGTCAACCCTGCAACAACAGCTAATATAGTGGCAAAAGCAACCGCAGAGATAAAACCAAGGAAGAAATTACCCCCAACAGCATCAGCAAGATGAACTGCTGCCATGTTTGTGCCACCAATTAGAGCGCCAGCGGCATCTTTGAACACAGGATTAGGGCTAACGAGTAGGATAGCGCCGAAACCAATGATAAAAGTAAGAATATAGAAATAGCCGATAAAACCTGTTGCATAGAAGACACTCTTACGGGCTTCTTTGGCATCACTAACTGTAAAGAAGCGCATGATGATATGAGGGAGCCCTGCGGTACCAAACATTAATGCAAGACCTAAAGAAAGTGCAGAAATAGGATCAGAGACTAAGCCTCCTGGGCTCATAATTGAGGAGCCTTTTGAATGCACATTTACAGCTTCTTTAAATAAAGTGTTGAAATTAAAATCTACCGTTTTCATGACCATAACAGCCATAAAACTTGCACTAGCGAGTAATAAAATAGCTTTGATGATTTGTACCCAAGTCGTTGCTAACATGCCACCAAATAACACATACAACACCATGAGAATACCAACGAGTACCACAGCAATATGATAGTTCAAGCCAAAAAGTAGCTCGATTAGCTTTCCTGCGCCGACCATTTGTGCAATCAGATAAAGAGCCACCACTACTAAAGAGCCTATAGCAGAGAGTGTTCTAATCGGTTTAGGGCTTAATCGGTAAGAAACAACATCAGCAAAGGTATAACGTCCTAAATTACGTAAACGTTCAGCAATAATAAAAAGAATAATCGGCCAGCCGATGAGGAATCCTATTGAATAAATCAGACCATCGTAACCAGAAGTATAAACGAGAGCGGAAATCCCTAAAAAGGATGCTGCTGACATAAAATCGCCTGCAATAGCCATCCCATTTTGAAATCCTGTTATTTTTCCTCCAGCTGTATAATAGTCTGAACGTGAACGAGTACGTTTAGAGGCCCAATAAGTGATATAAAGTGTTAATCCAACAAATATCAGAAACATAATAATAGCCTGAATATTCATCGGTTGTTTCTCACCACCTTCTGTTATTGCAGCAGCATAAACAACGGTTGAAGAGAGGAGAAATAGGCTTATTGTGTAGAGTAATTTGCTCATTTTTCTACCTCTTCAATAATCTCGTTTGTCAGTTTGTCGAACACTGTATTGGCTTTTACAACGTAAATACCAGTTAATAAAAATGAAGCAATAATTAACCCGATGCCAATAGGAATACCTCGTGTAATGTAGCTACCCTCATACAAGGGAGTTCCTAGCCATTGTGGATAGAAGGCGATAAGTAAGATAAATGAAACATACATAACGAGTGTAATAATTGAAAGTGTCCATGAAAAACGACTACGTTTTTTAACCAGTTCTTTAAAGCGAGGGTTATTTTCTATCTCTTGATAAATATTGGCATTCATCAGAGTTCTCCTCTATATAATTGTTTGGTTGATCACTTGATTTAGAGGCTTAAATCCCCCGCATTCCATGATTTTCAGGTAAGAGAGCTTAGCAAAGGCATTTTCATGCCTTTGCATTGTCGTATCACGTTTTTAAATGACAGTTATATTGCTGTGTTAAGCAGTAAGTGATAGAGACTGTTTTTCTTCTAACAGTTTCTCTACAACACCTGGATCGGCGAGTGTTGAGGTATCTCCGAGGTTAGTTGTGTCACCAGAGGCAATTTTACGCAAGATACGGCGCATAATTTTCCCCGAGCGCGTTTTGGGTAAAGAATCTGTCCAGTGAAGAATATCTGGTGTTGCAATTGGTCCTATTTCTTTACGTACCCAGTTACGGACTTCTGTATAAAGCTCAGGCGTTGGCTCTTCACCATGATTTAACGTGACATAAGCATAAATAGCCTGTCCTTTAATATTATGAGGAATACCCACTACTGCGGCTTCCGCAATCTTAGGGTGAGCGACGAGGGCAGATTCTATTTCTGCTGTTCCTAAACGGTGGCCTGAAATATTCAAGACATCATCAACACGTCCTGTTATCCAGTAATCACCATCTTCATCACGGCGAGCACCATCACCAGAGAAATACATACCTTTAAAGGTTGAGAAGTAAGTTTGTTCAAACCGATCGTGATCACCAAAAAGTGTTCTTGCTTGACCTGGCCAAGAATCAGTAATCACTAAGTTACCTTCACAAGCTCCTTGTTGTACTTCTCCCATATTGTCGACAATAGCAGGTTGAACGCCGAAGAAAGGGCGTGTTGCTGAACCTGGTTTTAGATCCATAGCTCCCGGCAATGGAGTTATCATGAAACCACCGGTTTCTGTTTGCCACCATGTATCAACAATCGGGCATTGGCTACGTCCCATTTTCTGATAGAACCATTCCCAAGCTTCCGGATTAATAGGTTCACCTACAGAGCCAAGAATGCGTAGAGAGGTGCGTTGAGTACCTTCAATCGCTTTATCGCCTTCAGCCATTAACGCACGAATTGCGGTAGGGGCTGTGTAGAGAATATTGATTTGGTGCTTATCAACGATTTGAGCCATACGGTTAACTGCTGGGTAATTAGGTACACCTTCAAACATGACTGTTGTTGCACCATTTGATAGCGGGCCATACAGTAAGTAGCTATGCCCTGTTACCCAACCTACGTCAGCAGTACACCAATAAATATCACCTTCATGATAATCAAAGGTGTATTTAAACGTCATTGAAGCATAAACAAGATAGCCTCCAGTGGTATGTAACACACCTTTAGGTTTACCTGTTGAACCCGATGTGTACAGAATAAAGAGTGGATCTTCAGCATCCATAACTTCTACATCACACTCAGTACTTACACCTTGAATAATTTCATCCCACCAAATATCACGACCTTCAATCCATTGTTCTGTATTTCCTGTTCGGCGAAGTATAACAACATGATTAATCGGCGGAATATCCGCGTGATTTAATGCATCATCGACATTTTTCTTTAGAGGGATAGCACGGCCTGCGCGCAAGCCTTCATCAGCAGTGATAACTAATTTGGCTTTCGAATCAATGATACGACCAGCAACGGCTTCTGGTGAGAAACCACCAAAAATAACAGAGTGGATTGCACCAATACGAGTACAAGCGAGCATAGCAACTGCTGCTTCAGGTACCATCGGCATATAAATCGCCACAACATCGCCTTTTTTAATTCCTAGATTTTTTAATACATTAGCGAATTGGCAAACATCTTGGTGGAGTTGTCGGTAAGTGATTTTTTTCGACTCATTAGGTGAGTCACCTTCCCAAATAATTGCAGTTTGATCACCCCGTGTTTTAAGGTGGCGATCAAGGCAGTTTTGGCTGATGTTTAGCTGTCCATCTTCAAACCAGCGAATGCGTACGTGGCCTGGGTCAAATGAAGTGTTTTTTACCACAGTATATGGTTTTATCCAGTCAACAATCTTCCCTTTATCTGCCCAAAAGGCCTCAGGGTTTTTGATAGATAATTCATAGTCTTTTTGGTATTGCTCTTTATTGATCAGGGCATGTTCTGCAATGCTTGCAGGAATATGATGTTGGTTTATTTTTGTCATAATAGTTCTCCTCACTATTGTTAATACTATGTCAAAAAGTCGTTAACAAAAGAGGGGGGATTAAAATTGTTTCTTTTTTGCGCAGAAGATCACGAATTAATGGAAATGCTTTTCATGGAATGTTCAATTAGTGCTAAAGCAAGCTGTGCATTATTTAGCTGTATTTATCTTGTTTAATAGAATTATTATTTAATAAAAGGCTTTTAAATTAAAACAATATACTGTGAAAATTAATTAACGAGTGCTGAATAAAAAAACCACAAAAATAATATGGATATGATAATGATTTTCATTAACGTTTTTTTCACTATAATGAAATGAAAAGATAAATCACATGATGTGATCCAAGATAAAACAGCACTGGAGATTAATATGAGCTATACATTACCTGCACTGCCTTATGCTTATGATGCGTTAGAACCTCATTTTGATGAGCGTACAATGGAAATTCACCATACTAAGCATCATCAAACTTATGTAAATAATACCAATACTGCATTAGAAAAATTACCTGAACTTGCTGGCTTAGATATTGATGAGCTAGTTAAAAACCTTCATAAAGTGCCTGCAGATCAACGTACATTCTTACGTAATAATGCGGGTGGCCACTCAAATCACTCTTTATTTTGGAAAGGTTTAAAATTAGGAACTCAATTACAAGGTTCACTAAAAGAGGCGATTGAACGCGATTTTGGTAGTGTTGATGCTTTTAAAGAGTTATTTGAAAAAGCAGCAGCTAGCCGTTTTGGTTCAGGCTGGGCATGGCTGGTATTAAAAGAGGATGGTAAGTTAGCCGTTGTTTCTACAGCCAACCAAGATAGCCCATTAATGGGTGAAGAGTTAGCTGGTGCATCTGGCTATCCAATTGTTGGATTAGATGTGTGGGAACATGCTTATTATTTGAAATATCAAAACCGTCGCCCTGATTATATCAAAGCGTTCTGGTCAGTTGTGAACTGGGATGAAGCGCAAAAACGTTTTCAAAGCAAAGCATAATTGAATTGATAATTTCTGTTCTATTTTAAATGCCGACAATTGTCGGCATTGTTTATTTTGAACACTCTCTTTACTATGGGTCATTGTTTTCTGTTTAGGTAGTGAGCCATGCGTTATTTTCCTAGTGTTTTTATCGGCAACATCACAACAACATCTAATGGATTTACCAGTGCGATCACTAAAAGGCTGGTGGATGGTCATATCAAACTCACTTCGCTGGGATTAGAAGGTGATGAGCAAGCAGAAAAGAGTTTTCACGGTGGCCCTGATCGCGCACTTTGTCACTATCCTAAAGAACACTATCGTTATTGGGCTGAGCAATTCCCACAATTGACTGATTTTCTTCATGCTCCAGCATTTGGTGAAAATATCTCAACAACCGGCATGACTGAAGAAAATGTTTTTATTGGTGATATTTACCAATGGGGAAATGCTTTTATCCAAGTCACACAACCTCGCTCTCCTTGCTATAAACTTAATACAGTGACTGAAGTCAGTAACTTTTCGCAAATTATGCAAGATAGTGGCTATTGTGGTTGGTTATATCGTGTTGTGAGTACAGGAGAAACAGGTAGTCATCATCCTCTTGTCTTGGTTTCAAGAAACAGTGATGTCTCTGTTAAAGAGGCGATTTCAATTGCTTTTCATATGCCCTTTGATGAAGAACTTTATCGTCGTCTATTAAGTGCCGCAGGGTTATCTGCGAGTTGGAGTAAGACTATGCAGTTAAGAATGCAAAATCAAACCATTGAGAGTTTTAATCGGCGGTTATTTAAAGAATAAAAAAAAACACCTCTCTAAAAATAGGAGAGGTGTTTTTTATGTATTAAAAGAAAATCACGGATGAGCAATAAACCCGATTGCGTTATAAACCTTGTCTAAGGTTGCTTGAGCGCGAGCTTTAGCTTTATCTGCACCTTCTTTCATTATTTTATTAAGCAGAGCATCATCATTACGGAATGTGTTAAATCGTTCTTGAATGTTGGTTAGCATTTCAGAGACCGCATCTGCGACAGCGCCTTTTAGATGACCGTACATTTGGCCTTCAAATTCAGCTTCTAATTCAGGAATAGTTTTACCTGTTACACCCGCTAAAATATCCAATAAGTTAGATACACCCGCTTTATTTTCAAGATCGTAAATAACACGAGGTGGCTCTTCTGAGTCAGTCATTGCACGTTTGATTTTTTTAGCTGCCGCTTTTGGATCTTCAAGCAATGCGATAACGTTATTACGGTTATCATCAGACTTAGACATCTTTTTAGTTGGATCTTGTAATGCCATAACACGCGCACCACCTTTTGGAATAAAAGGATCTGGTACAGTGAAGATATCGCCATAAATAGCGTTAAAACGCTGAGCAATATCACGACTTAATTCAAGATGTTGTTTTTGGTCAATACCAACAGGAACTTGATTTGTTTGATAAATAAGAATATCTGCTGCCATTAATACAGGATAATCAAATAATCCGGCGTTAATATTTTCAGCATGACGGGCTGATTTATCTTTAAATTGAGTCATACGGCTCAATTCACCAAAATAGGTGTAACAATTGAGTGCCCAGCTTAATTGAGCATGTTGTGGAACATGTGACTGAACAAAAATGGTGCTTTTTTCTGGATCAATACCGCAAGCAAGATAGAGTGCCAGCGTATCTAGCGTTCTTTTTCTTAATTCTTTTGGATCTTGACGAACTGTAATGGCGTGCTGGTCAACGATACAGTAAATGCAGTCATAATCATCTTGCATTTGTACCCATTGACGTAATGCACCCATATAGTTTCCGATAGTTAACTCACCAGAAGGCTGTGCACCACTGAATACAATTGGTTTTTTTGCCTTTTTTTCTACTGAAGTCGTCATGTTAGTTCTATTCCACAGTTGTCATTGGCGTGATGTCGAGGATTGAAAGCAAATCAGCAAAATTATCAAGAGTATAATCAGGTTTGCTATCTGCGATAGATACGCCGTAGTTATAGCCATAGGTTAAACCTACGCAAGGGCATTGTGCCTCTTGTGCTGCAATAATATCGTTGCGAGAATCCCCAACAAAAAGGAGTTCTTCCTTTTTAACACCAAATGTACCCATTGTTAAATATAATGGTGCTGGATGCGGTTTTTTTTCTTTAACATCGTCTCCTCCTAGCACTAAGGAAAAATACTTATCAATTTCCAGTTGCTGTAATAGTGGAGCGATAAATGGTGACGGTTTATTGGTGACGATACCTAATGGAATATTATGTGAAGCTAATACTTCAAGCGTTTCTTTAACGTGCGGGAATAAATCACTGCCTGTTTTGACGGAAGTTGCATAATGTTCATCAAAAAGATCACGCATCTCTTTTAATAAGGTTTCAGTGACATCCTCAACGCCAGCATTATGCAAAGCACGCGTAAGTAGCATATCAACGCCATTACCCACCCAGATAGTGACGTTATGTTTTCCAGCAGGAGGAAAGCCTTTTGCTTTTAATGCGTAATCTGTTGCTTCTGTAAGCCCTACTGCGCTGTCGGTGAGTGTGCCATCGAGATCAAAGGCGATAGCACGGATACCTTTGAGTTTTTTATCTGTCATTACGATACCTTCTTTAATTCACGGCGCATATTGTCGATAACATGTTTATAGTCAGGCTGATTGAAAATAGCAGAGCCAGCAACAAACATATCTGCACCCGCTTGGGCAATTTCAGCAATATTATCGACTTTGACACCGCCATCAATTTCTAAACGAATGTCATAACCACCATCATCAATCATCTTACGAACTTGGCGTAATTTATCGAGAGTGTTAGGAATAAATGATTGGCCACCAAAACCTGGGTTAACAGACATCAGCAGGATAAGATCTAATTTATCCATAACATAGTCGAGATAGTTTAATGGGGTTGCTGGATTAAGCACTAAGCCTGCTTTACAACCACAATCTTTGATTAATTGAATGGTACGGTCAACGTGGTCACTGGCTTCTGCATGAAATGAAATATAAGTTGCGCCTGCTTCTGCAAAATCAGGGATGATGCGATCAACGGGCTTTACCATTAAATGAACATCAATAGGTGCAGTAATTCCATAGTTACGTAAGGCTTTGCATATCGGTGCGCCAAACGTCAGATTTGGAACATAATGGTTATCCATGACATCAAAGTGGACAACGTCAGCACCCGCAGCAAGTACTTTTTCAGTATCTTCACCAAGGCGTGCAAAATCAGCAGATAAAATAGAAGGGGCAATCAGAAAATCTTTCATCGCATTCTCCTGACAACACTCCCATTGTCGGGAGGTGTTAACGATTATTTATATAAGGCAAGTAATTCGTTCACTTTGCTACGACCAAGTGTGTTGCTACTGATTGTTCTTCTGACTTTCACACTGTGTAGCTCTTTTGCGTCTACATACCACTCTTTTGTTAACGCAGTCTCATGATTTGATATTAACACGGGTATCTGTCTCTCGTAAGCCAGCATTGAGGCAAGTTGAGCCAGATGTTCCTGCTCTTGAAAACTAAAGCTATTTGTATGGTATGACGTGAAATTTGCAGTTGGTGATAATGGCGCATAAGGCGGATCACAATAAATGACGGCACCTTTTTCTGCATTTGTCATGGTTGATGAATAGCTTTGGCAAACAAATTTAGCTTTTTGCGCTTTTTCAGAAAACCAAATTAACTCTGTTTCAGGAAAATAAGGTTTTTTGTAACGGCCAAAAGGGACGTTATATTCACCTTTGGAATTATAACGACATAACCCATTGTAGCAATGACGGTTAAGATAGAGAAATAGAACACTACGCTGATAAGGATCAGTTGAGCGATTAAACTCTTGTCGTAGTTGATAAAATTCCTCTGCGATATTCATTTGAGGGGTAAATAACAAGCGAGCATCCTTCATAAATTTTTCAGGATGTCGCTTTACCGTATTATAGAGATGAATTAGATCACTATTTATGTCGGCAAGAATATATGAATCGTATTCTGTATTTAAAAAAACAGAACCAGCACCCATAAAAGGTTCAATTAAACAGTTACCTTCAGGCAGATGACGTTTAATGTCATCTACCAAAGGATACTTACCACCAGCCCATTTTAGGAATGCGCGCTTTTTTTTCATGCCGTCCAAATTTCTCAATCGTTTCAGAGTCGCCGATTGTACTCTGTTTCAGACAGCATATCAGCGGTGAACCTCGTCTTAATTATTTTTTTAGATCCTGATGAACATGTTTCATCGGTCTAACCCAAGGTTGTTTCGCTTGTACCGGTGCAGGTAATGAAGAAACAGCCTGTTTAGCTTCGCTTATATTACGATAGTTACCATAGATGAGTACATACCAAGGGTTACCATTACGCTGAGTTTTATAGATAGCGTAGTTTCCATTGAGGTTCTTTTTAGCGAAAGCTTCTAAGGTATCTTGGCGACTTGCACCACTTAATTGCAATGTATAATTTGAAGCTGGAATAGAACTTAAATTGCCAGCAGATAATGAGCCTGAAACAACCGGTTTAGTAGCGGGTTTAGATTGTGTTGTTGCTGGAGGTGTTACCGGCTTTGTTGGCGGTGTTTTTACTTCAGCAGGTTTTTGTACTGGTTGCACTGGCTTGGTTGCTGGTGGCTGTGTCGCTGGCTGTACTGGTTTTGGTTGTTGTGAATTTAATTGCTGCTGTTGACCAGTCACTTGGTTTATACCTGCTTGTTGTTGATTTAAAGAATCAACAATATCACCAGGGATCTCAACACGTTGACCTTGTGAATCAATCATAGGTGGTAAATTTTGTGAAGGGGGTGTCACTGATTGGATTTCTTGTCCAGAAATAGCTTGAGGTGTTGATGGCTGACCATTTTCTGTAGGTGTAACGGATGACGGTTGTTGAGACAGATCGATATTTCTTTCTGTTCCAGTTGGTGACGTAGGTTCAGTTGTTTCTGGTGATTTTAATGCAGAGCTGATTGCAATAATTAACAGAATAAGCACTAGGACACCTACACCAATCATCATCTGTTGACGGGATACAGAGAAGCGTGCATTTTTTAATGGGTTGCTACGAGGTCGGTTGGTTCGACGTTCAGGTCTATCCGATGTATCAGGTTTGAGTGAATTATCACCCTTAATTTCATTATCAGGTTTGAACTCGTCCATTATGCCCTCCGTCAGAGCGTCAAAAAGCGAAAAATATTCTATTCAGCCTTAGCCATTACCTCATAGTATAAGGATGAAACGCTTTTTCTGAAACGTTGCATTTGACAATATTAACCAGAATTATCCTTAAGTAGGCATTCTGGTTTACTTCTAGTCAGGTAATGGGGAGCTTAATTTGCATTAATGCAAGATGTTATCGCTTTGTGGACTTGTTCGCGAGAAATATCCGCACGTAATTCAGATTGACCGATGCCTTTTGGTAAAACGAGGTGCAGTTTGCCACCAGAAACCTTTTTATCTCTCATCATATGAGGTAAATAGTCATCAGGTGTCATTTCTACAGGGCCATTGACGGGGAGATTTGCTTTCTCAAGTAATTGAATAACACGTTGTGTTTCTTCTTCGGTAAATTGACCAAGGGCTTGAGAGGTTCTTGCCGCCATTACCATACCTGCTGCAACCGCTTCACCATGCAACCAAACACCATATCCCATATGAGCTTCAATAGCGTGCCCATAAGTATGGCCTAGATTGAGTAATGCACGTAAGCCACTGGTTTCTTTTTCATCTGCGGCGACAACTTCAGCTTTTAGCTCACAGCAACGACGGATGCAAAAAGCCATAGCTTTAGGGTCAAGCGCCAAAAGTTTATCAATATTATTTTCAAGCCAGATAAAGAAGTCTTTATCTAAAATGATGCCATATTTTATAACTTCAGCTAAACCAGATGAAAGTTCACGAGGTGGTAATGTGGCAAGGCAATCGAGATCAATGATGACAGAAGCTGGTTGGTAAAAAGCACCAATCATATTCTTGCCAAGAGGGTGATTAACTGCTGTTTTTCCGCCAACAGATGAATCAACTTGTGATAACAACGTAGTAGGAACTTGGATAAAGCGAACACCACGTTGGTAACTTGCTGCCGCAAAACCAGTTAGATCACCAATAACACCTCCGCCTAATGCGATAAGTGTCGTATCTCGATTGTGATTTTTTTCTAATAATGCAGTAAAGACATCGTTCATGATTTCAAGCGATTTATATTGTTCGCCATCAGGTAAAATCACGCTATCAACCAAAACACCTTGTTTTTTTAAGGTGTTTGTTACCTTTTCTAAATAGAGAGGAGCAAGCGTTACATTCGTAACTATCATAACTTGCTGCCCTGATTTTAATGGTAAAAAGGTATCAGGTTGATGAAAAAGGCCAGAAGCAATGGTAATGGGATAGCTTCTTTCACCTAATGTGACAGTGATTTTTTCCATAACAGTGGCCTTCTTCTTATTGTCTTTACTTAACCTTATAAATAGTTGAATTAGTTTTGTTCTAATAATTCAATTATTTGATTGGCTACAATTTTTGCACTCTGATCATCAGTATGAATTGTGATGTCAGCAATCTCTTCATAAAGAGGATTACGTTCTTCAGCTAATGTCTCTAGGACATCACGCACAGGTTCAACACCTTGCAATAAAGGACGTTTTTTATCACGTTGGGTTCGAGCGAGTTGCTTTTCAATGTTTGTTTCTAAATAAACAACCACACCACGTGCAGATAGTCTGTTACGGGTTTCTCGCGATTTCACCGAACCGCCACCTGTAGCAAGTACAATGCCTTGCTTTTCAGTGAGTTCGTTGATTATTTTCTCTTCTCGTTGACGGAAGCCTTCTTCGCCTTCTACATCAAATACCCAACCTACATCCGCACCTGTACGCCGCTCAATTTCCTGATCGGAATCATAAAACTCCATACTAAGTTGTTGAGCTAACTGACGACCAATAGTGCTTTTGCCGGCACCCATAGGCCCAACCAGAAAGATATTACGTTTCTCTGCCATGTTTTTGGTATTACTAAGATATTCGTTAATGATAACCCGCCCCGCCAAATTCATTCAGCGACGGGACCTAAACTGAAATTTATGAGTGTTTATCTAATTCACACCTGATAACATTTGTTATCTACTCTCATAATAAGACTGAGTTCTTTCAGTAGATCGCTATAAAATAACCACATGCTGTTGCAAACAACAACATAGGATAAAAATCCCTTTGCCTACAGTACATAACAAAAACTACTAAAAAAAGTAATCATCTTTGTTGGCAACGCGAAGATTCTAACACAATTTAGTCGGAAAACCGCATCTGATAATATTGTCTTTTTCGTCATCAAGCGATCAATATTACATATAAAAAGCCCTACCTCCAAGAATAGAGGAAGTGCATAAAATGTATCCGTATTATCATTGTGATGTTTCAGGTCCACTCAAATTAGCTAACCCTTGTAAGCTAAATCGTCCTCATCGTCAAATCTATAAATACTGATTATAAGAAAAAACAATGAATAACTCTCAGTTTAATCCTAGTAATAAATGGGTAACTCTTTGTATTTTGATGAAAAAATTTTTATCACATAAAAAGTTAGATTAATTTGGGTGTAATAAAAATAACCAATTCATGGCGACTGTGCTGATCTCTTTTATGGCTAAAAAGTACCCCTAATAATGGGATAGATGATAATAAAGGGATTTTTGCTGTATGCTCTTGCTGCTTTTGTTGAAATATTCCTCCTAACATAATGGTTTCTCCATCATTAATCGTGACTTCTGTACTGATCTCTTGCTTGTCGATAGAAAGGTGTTCACTACCACCTTGAACAAGGGCGATACCAGGTGTGTTTTGACTGATTTTAAGTATTAACCTTATTTTTTTATTTCTCTGAATAATTGGGGTGACTTCCATCCCTAATACAGCCTCCTTAAATTGAACACGAGTGGTTTCATTATCTCGGCTGACATAGGGAATTTCCGTTCCTTGTTTTATTGAGGCCGTTTTCTCATGAGCCGCTGTTAGTCTTGGACTTGCAATAATTGATAGCTGTTTTTCTTGTTCTAATGCACTTAACTCAAGTTCTAATAGGCGACCATTAATCCTAGCGATATTAAAGGCAATATAGTGAAGTGGGTTTTTGGTATTTTGATGAAGTGATAATGCAGACAGTGAAGGTATTGATAAAGCAGAGTTAGGAGATGTCGGCGTAGTACTAGGTATTGTTGATATTGCTTCAGTATTTGTAGTTTTTAATGCTTGCAAGCCCCATTGGGTACCTAATTCATTTAACGCTTCTTGACTGCTGCTGACGATATGCGCCGTGATATGAACTTGTTGTTGTGGAGTATCTTTTAATTTTAGCCAATCTGCGATTTCAGAAAGTGCTTTGTCATTATCGACAATTGAAAGACTATTAGAGTCACTATCAGCAATAACCCGGCCTTGTTTACTCAATAATGGGATTGCATAAGTGCTAAGTTGCTTCGCTAATGTATCTGCATCAGCATAATTTAACGGATAAAGTCGATGGTGTAATTGTTCAGTTTGCTGTGTGTCTGTCCATGGTTCTTCAGTGGGTGTTGGTAGTGTCTTTTCATGATTAATGACATCAGGAACGTCAGGGAAGAATGGATCTCTCAAGTGAGCAAAAACACAAGTTGTCATGCATAGCATCATAAAGAAAACCAATATTTTCATGATATGCCACCTTGTTCTAATGAGAGTCCTTTTAGTGCCATCAATGTGATTTGAACAGAAAGTAACTCTGTTTTTATTGGAATAATATTGAGCGAGATAAGTAATAGTCCTGTTTGATTAAGGTGTTCGAGTAAAGTTAACAAGCGTGTATAAGACAAATTAAAAGTGAGCTTATATAACGAATTAGGGGCTTTTTCCCAAGTTTCAGGGATGAAATGATAAGTAATAAGTAGGTGTTGTAGTTGTTCAGGGGTTGATGGATTATTTAATGAAATATGATAATCAGCTTGTTGTGCAATAAGTGATTCAAGTGATGGTGGCGTCTCTAACATCTTTTGATAATGATGAATACGAGAGAGCCTTTGGGTTGTTTCCACTTGTTGTTGAGTTATTTCTTGCTGATAACCAGTATAAATAAAGAAGTAGTAAAGTAGAAAAATAGTAAAAGGGATTGTTAAGCTCAGTAATGTTATTTGCCACATTGCGAGAGAAACTACAAATTGTAACCATTGCACATTTATCTTCATGGTACTTCCTCGACATCTTTTTTATTCCACGGTTCGTCGATTTCCCATTTTCCTGTTAAATGCACTTCAGTATAGGACGGGGAGATTTTGCTTTGTTGTAAATAATCCAATGATAGGGTGGCAAGAATGGGATGGTGTTTAAAATGGGTTATAAAAGAGAGCGATTGTGTTTTGGGTAAAATAAGATCCAAAGAGTGGCGATTATCAGTATCAGAATAATGACTTATCCATACAGAAGCTGGGAGATAAGCTTCAATAGCCTGAAAAAAACGTATGTAATGTAAATAACGTAACCAATTTTTATAATAAAGCGAATAGCGCTGAGAGTATAAGTTGGTTTGTTTTTTCTGTTGTTGATAAATGTTGAATTGTTCGAACAAATCCTGTTCTTGTTGCTGTATTTGAATGTGTAATGCTGAGGTGGTATCTCGCTTTTGCACTAAGTGATAGGTGTAATAACCGCAAATTATCAGTGTGATAGTGATAAAAGCTAATGTTTGATAACCCCATATTGAGATTTTTTTTCTAAATAAATTGTGGCGCCAAGGTAGATAATTTACTTGATACATGATTTCTCCCAAGGGCGTAATGCTAAACCAAGAGCGATCAAAGAAAGTGTGTTTTCTCTTGTATTTGGTTGAAATAAATAATGGGAAAAGTCAGGCCAAAGAGGCATTGAATGGCTAAAATGTGTCGCATTATCGCCAGCAAAATAGCATTGTTCTTTAGACCAATTGTATTTCTCTATTAACTGATAAATAGCGGTTTGTTGTTCTTGCTGGTCTTGATAAGGAAGCGTGCCGTAATGGGGCATTTCATCATCAGATGAAACCCAAAATAGCGAGTTGTTTTTACAGTAAATAAGTTTGTTTTTAGGTGAGATATTAAGGTAAGTGGCTAAATAGCGTAGTGCACACGCGGGCAAATCTATCGCAGAGAGTGTTAAGTTTATTTGGGAAAATAAGGTTATGTACTTATCTAATACGATCTTATGACACAAATGAATAGCGAGTTTGCCGTTATTTTGCCGATAGTCAAAATTAACAGGGTTTTTTGTATTTTGTGTGTAAGATGTGGCTCGTAATTGTGCTAACCGATAACATGCTGCCGATGTAAGGGAAATAAGCAGTGGTAGTGGGATAGTCTGATAGCTTTCATAAATATCGGGTAATGAGAGAGTAATATTGTTAATAAAAGGGAGATCCTTGCGCCAGTTTATTAAGATATTTCTTAATTTTGTATCATCTGCATCGTCATTGAGAGGTAAAGGGAATTGCCAAAATGCGCTGATCTTCCATTGTTTATTCTGCTGAAATACCAAAACAGCATTGATATGATGAGTGTTAATTTCAATACCAATCTGGTAATTGTGTGTTTCCATAAATGATATCCATATCTATTGATGAGTAATTGCCTATTTTCAAAGAGGCGTTACCTTTATACTACGCACTGTTTGTTTATAAACCGCCCAATTCACACTACATGGGAAATTTAAGGTGAAGTTCTTAAAATATTTTTTCATCTTCGTTTTTGCTTGCATAATTTTGGGAGCAGCCTCGATATACGGTATGTATAAGTATGTTGAGCCTCAGTTACCCGATGTCGCGACATTAAAAGATGTTCGTTTACAAACCCCTATGCAGGTTTTGAGTGCAGACGGAGAATTAATCGCGCAATACGGCGAAAAACGTCGTTTACCGCTAACACTAGAGGAAATGCCTCCTCAATTAATTAATGCTTTTATCGCAACCGAAGATACCCGTTTTCGTGAGCATCACGGTATCGACCCCATTGGGATCTCGCGTGCGGTAGTTGTCGCATTAACATCAGGACAAGCTTCTCAAGGTGCAAGTACCATTACGCAACAGTTAGCACGAAATTTCTTTTTAACACCTGAGAAGAAATTAATGCGAAAAGTTAAAGAAGCCTTTTTGGCTATTCGCATTGAAAAAGAGTTAACCAAAGATGAAATTTTAGCACTGTATTTAAATAAAATTTATCTGGGTAACCGTGCTTATGGCGTGGGGGCTGCGGCTTATGTTTACTTTGGTAAAAGTGTGCATGATCTTAGCCTTAATGAAATGGCAGTCATTGCTGGTTTACCTAAAGCACCTTCTACACTAAATCCACTCTATTCTTACGATCGTGCCTTAAAACGCCGTAATGTTGTGTTACTGCGTATGTATGAAGAGAATTACATCACTCGTGCACAATATGAAAGTGCTAGAGCTGAGCCTATTGTGGCGAAATATCATGCACCTCAAATTGATTTTTCCGCCCCATACCTCACTGAAATGGTGAGAATGGAGATGTATGAGCGCTATGGTGAAAATGCTTATACTGATGGCTATAAAATTTACACTACTGTTATTCGTAAAGATCAATTAGCAGCAGAAAAAGCCTTACGCGACAATGTGATTGATTATGATATGCGCCATGGCTATCGCGGTGCTCAAGAAGTTCTTTGGAGTGAAGGGCAAACGCCTTGGGATAATGATGCGATCAGTAAGAAATTAAAAGAAATTCAAACTTATGGGCCATTGATTCCAGCCGTTGTGTTATCTGCAGATGCTAAAGAAGCGAAAGTGGTTTTAAAGAATGGCGATAACATTACCTTAGATTTAAAAGCAGTTCGTTGGGCTCGTAAGTTTATTTCAGATACTGCTCAAGGCGCGACACCAACAAAAGTTGATGCAGTAGTTAATGTTGGTGAGCAAATCTGGGTTCGTCAAAATAATGATAACAATTGGGTATTAGCGCAGCTTCCAGGTGTTAATGCAGCATTTGTTGCATTGAATCCTCTAAATGGTGGGATTATTGCCCTTGTCGGGGGATTTGATTTTGAAATCAGTAAATTTAATCGTGTTTCGCAATCATTACGCCAAGTAGGTTCGAATATTAAACCTTTCTTGTATGCTGCCGCATTAGATAAAGGCTTAACTTTGTCTACCTTACTTAATGACTTACCTATTAGTCGTTGGGATGCGGGGGCTGGTACTGATTGGCGACCTAAAAATTCACCACCAACTTACGCAGGTCCTATCCGTTTACGTCAAGGATTAGGTCAATCTAAAAACGTGGTGATGGTACGTGCAATGCGCGCAATGGGTGTGGATTATGCTGCTGATTATCTCTTACGTTTTGGTTTCCCTAATCAAAATATCGATAGAACAGAATCTTTAGCATTAGGATCACCATCATTTACACCAATGCAAATGGTACGTGGTTTTGCTGTAATGGCGAATGGTGGATATTTAATTGAACCTTACTATATCCAACGTATTGAAAATGCAGAAGGTGAAGTGCTGTTTACTGCAGAGCCAAAAGTAGCATGTCCAGACTGTACAGATATACCGGTTATTTACGGCGACACCATGCGTTCTATCGCTCTATCTGATGACTATATGGAAAACGTTGCTCAATCTAATAAATCACAGCCTGTGGATGCAGCTCCTGAAATTGAATTAGAACAAGCTCCGTTAGCAGAGACTGTTAAAGAAAGCCCTTACGCACCACACGTTATCAGCACACCACTGGCTTACTTAATGCATGATGCATTAAGAACAAACCTTGTGGGTGAGCCCGGATGGTCTGGTACAGGTTGGCGAGCCGTTCGTGATCTAAAACGCCAAGATATTGGTGGTAAAACAGGAACAACCAACAGTTCTAAAGATGCATGGTTCTCGGGTTATGGTGCGAATATTGTTGGTACCGCTTGGATTGGCTTTGATGATAGTAGCCGTAACTTAGGACGTACCGCGGCCAGTGGTGGTGAAGCAGGTGCTAAAACAGCGCAACCTATTTGGAATGACTTTATGAAAGTCGCACTTGATGGTGTGCCTGTGAATATGATGCCAGCACCAAAAGGTGTTGTTGCTGTTCAAATAGATAGAAGAACGGGCAAACTCGCCGGTGATGGTCCTTCAATGAAAGAGTATTTTATTGAGGGTACACAACCTACAGAAAGAGCAAAAAGCGAAGTGGGAACACAGATTTTTGAGGATAATGGCGAATCTAACGAATTATTCTAATTAATCGATAAAAACCGGATGTAAAAATCCGGTTTTTATTATCTATTTATTTACTCAGTAAATAGCGCTGCGCGAGAAAGAGGGCACTGACACTACGTGCTTCAGTAAAATCGGGATGATCCAGTAAGTCCATCATTTTAGCGATAGGCCAACGTACTTGAATTAGTGGTTCAGGTTCATCGCCTTCCAGTTGTTCAGGGTAAAGATCATGGGCAATGACGATATTCATTTTGCTGGAAAAATAAGAAGGAGCCATAGAAAGCTTTGCTATTTCTGTTAAAGAGTGGGCACCATAACCAATTTCTTCTTTGAGTTCTCGGTTTGCTGCTTGTAAAGCATTTTCGCCAGGATCAATGGCGCCTTTAGGAAAACCGAAGTCATAATTTTCGATACCGACAGCGTATTCACGAATAAGGATAAGGTTGTCATCAATGATCGGAACAATCATAACGGCTTCACGGTTTGCTGGTTTCATGCGTTCATAAATGCGTTTTTCCCCGTTACTGAACTCCAGATTAACGGATTGGATCTGAAATAATCGAGAACGGGCGATGTTATCAATGTTTAATATATTGGGTTTTTTAAGTTCTTTCATAACAGCCCCTGGCAGAATAGAGATTAACCTGAATTTAACACATTAATGACAAAATAAATCTAACAATTAGATTTAGCTTTTAAGTGAAAATTGAGTACACTCCGCTACTAAACCTAGTTATTTATTGATTTTTTGAGAATATTATTATTTATTGATCCGCTATTTTACCTGAAGATAGCGTTGTTAGTGGATATAAAATTGATAAGATAAATAAATTATAACGCGCCGACAAAAATATAATCTATTGTATTTAAATAAAAAATAGAACAAAAGAATAGGAATTGCCTTATGTTAGGCAGGGTTTTAAATTTGGTATTGTTACTACGCAGCATCAGTATAAGCATGGGGAAAAAATGAGATTATCAGTCATTATATTGGCTATCTTGATGATAAGCCTATTTATAATGGCCGCCTTTCTATTCTTTAAAAGAAGGCGGCTTGATGACTCACATCATCTCCCATCTCTTGCCAAACCAACGTATCGTAAGCTCACTTCAGATGACTATGGGCTTATTAGTGATTATTTATCTTATTTTGGTACGTCTGATTTTTCTTCTGGATATTCATTACAAAACTTCCCCGAAATGCCAATTAAAGGCGAAGTCGTTACGACATTAAGAAATATCGTTAACCGTTTTGCTGGCTCATCGGAAGGGTTAAATCATTGGCGTTACTATATTGATGCTGTAGAAATTCATATTCCCCCGCTGCTTGTTCCTTATCTTCAACAAGAAAATGTCCTCGATGTTGTGTGTACGCCATCTATCCCCATCGTAATTGGTGTTAATGGACATTTTTTAAAAGATGAAAAAATTCATTTTTCTGCGCTGAGTTTAAAGCAACTTTCTGAACCTATCTTGGCAAATGGTTCATCCACGATCCAAAAGAATGAAGGTGATGCTGCTCACCTCCTGCAAATTAGAGAAGAGACTAACGAAGAATACCGATTACATAACTCATCTGGCTTTTGGGATGGTTCTTTTGTTTGTATAGGGCTTACATTATGGTTAACGGCCCTAATGATGCCTCAGGTTTTTCTTCCTTGGATCTTAGCGATAGGAAGCTCATTTCTTGCCATCGGTATTTTCCTTATTCACAATCCTTTGATTAAACCTCGTAAGCAAGAAGTCCATTGTTTTAAAGGACGTTTAAAACGCTGGGGGCTTTTCGGCAATTTTGATCATGGGCAGGTGAAAAATGTTTCTTTAGGGGGTATTGATCTTATTTATCCACCTCATTGGGAGCCTTATATTCAAGGTGATATTGATAAAGTCACCTATTTAGAAATGTATCCTAGTCATCATGTTATAAAGCAAGGAAGTTATCTTTCATTACATGACGAAGAAAAAAATTATCCTTATAAACGGTACATTAAAAATATTATTTTCGTTTTTTGGAGCTTATTTATTATTGGCATGTTGTATCTTTATCAGCCACTTTCTCTTTCAATGAAACTCAGTTTTTCATGGCTTAAAGATACAGAACCTCATTTAGTCACTAATTTTACCGAATTGGAAACAACCGATTTGCATGTTGGAGATATTATTCAGGCGAAAGGGGTGGGTATGTGTTATATGCCACCTAATCTATCAAGTAAGAATAATAAAACCATTTTTGCACCTTTTGATTGTTCGGGCATTTACTGGAATAACAGCAATCCAATGCCAATGCCTGAGTCGAGCACAATCGAAAAAGCAGCTGCTTTATTACATATGGTTGAAGAGCAGCTTCATCCCGTTTCTAATAACCGAGTTAACCCAAGTTTAGGTCAAGCCATTACTAAATCAGGAATGAATCTTTTAGATAATTTCGATGGTATTGTGTTGAAAACACAGGATTTATGCCCACGAGAAAATGAATGTATCCGCTTGAAAATGGCGTTAGTTAACTTGAGTAACGTTAATGACTGGAGTGTATTAGTTCAACGTGCTGAGAGTGGTAAACTAACAGGCACCAATGTTTTATTACGTGCAGTAAGTGCGGAGGCCTTGGAAAAGCTTATCGACACCACCACATCTTCTTTTATCTATCGAGAAATAGATAAAGCCGCAATACTGTTAAATAGTCCGCCACCAGGTGGTGTGCTATTAATCAGTGATGAAAGAAAACAGCTCGTTGATTACGCGTCAAACTCAAACTCAGTGTTTGAACCCACGCCGTTAGAACAGTGGCGGGAGTTACAACGTTTATCCGATATTTTATTGCATACCCCTTTTGATACGGGTGGAGTAATAACAGGCATGGTTGTTGATGCTAATGGTACGTTACAGATATTTTTACATAGCCTACCTGATTCAATGACAATGTTATATTACATCGGTAATACGTTATTATTGTTTCTTGCTATCGGGTTCTTAGTATTGAACCTCTTTCTTATCATCCGGCGTCGGCGACAAAACAACCAACGCATGAATAAAATCAGTCTCTATTATGAGCACTGTTTTTATCGCCCTCCTCAGTAAGTCCCTTGTTGTGGAAGGCTATGTGTTTTCACTATCGCCTTCATAAAAGAAGTTGAAGTTAAGGAGAAAGGGATGAGTCAACCATCACCAGAAAGTGGTGTCCGCTTAGATAAATGGCTTTGGGCTGCGCGTTTTTATAAAACGCGTGCCATTGCTCGCACAATGATTGAAGGTGGCAAAGTTCATTACAATGGTGTGAGAGGCAAGCCAAGTAAAATCGTTGAAGAAGGCGCAGAAATACGTCTACGACAAGGTAATGATGAACGGACAGTAACCATTCTAATGGTAAGTTCACAGCGACAAGGTGCTACACAAGCACAAACACTCTATTGTGAAACACTAGAGAGTATTGTGAAAAGAGAAAAAATTGCTCTTGCGAGAAAAATGAATGCGTTAACAATGCCTCATCCAGAACGTCGCCCTGATAAAAAGGAAAGACGCACCTTACTTCGCTTCAAACAGACAAATTTACAAGAATCGGATTAACCGATTCCCTGAAATGAGAGAACGTTATGTCTAAAAAAGACTCTTTATCACGTTTTTTATTTGAAAAAAACGCGGTACGTGGTGAATTGGTCAATGTGACTGAAACCTATCAATCAATGCTTGAAAATCACCATTATCCTGAGCCAGTTCAATGTCTTCTAGGTGATTTGCTGGTGGCAACGAGTTTGTTAACAGCAACGCTTAAATTTGAAGGAGATATTACTGTTCAAATACAAGGCGATGGCCCAGTACGATTGGCTGTTATCAATGGTAATAACAATCAACAAATGCGCGGTGTTGCGCGTGTGGATGATGATGTAAAGGCTGGAAGTACATTAAAAGAGATGATCGGGAATGGTTTTATGGTCATCACAGTAACACCAGAGAAATGTGAACGTTATCAAGGTATTGTTGCCCTTGATGGTGAAACTATTGAAGCTTGTATTGATAACTATTTTAAGCAATCAGAACAGTTACCAACTCGCGTATTTATTCGTAGTGGTATGCAAGCGGGTAAGCCTGCGGCTGCAGGAATGTTATTACAAGTATTACCAGCATCAGAAGAGTTCACGGCAGAACATACGGCGGAACATTTTGAATTACTTACACAATTAACTCACACCATTAAGGCTGAAGAGTTATTTACGCTGGATACTAAAGAGATCTTACATCGTTTATATCACGAAGAAGATGTTACTCTTTATGAGCCTCAAGCTGTTGAATTTCATTGTACTTGTTCGCGTGAACGCTGTGAAAATACATTAGTAACATTGTCTAAAGAAGATGTGAACCACCTGTTGCAAGAACAGGGCAATATCGATATGGAATGTGAGTATTGTGGAACTCATTATATCTTTACAGAGAATGATATTAATAATATCAATAAGTTAAATGAATCAGAATTGCACTGATTCGATTTAGCAAGGTGACTTTATCAAAAGGACGCTATTTTGCGTCCTTTTTTATTCAACAATTTTTCTGTAGTTTTGTGCATTAGCTCTCGTTCTTAACATAAAAAAATTATAAATTTTCAAAATATTGATAACAATCGCTGTTAATTACTCGTAACACCCTAATATTGCTCGTAGAAAGGTCTATTTATCAGGAGCGAAACTATGAGCGTTAAAGGTCTTACCCCTAAGGATCTCCAGCAGTACGGTATTAAGGACACAAGTGAAATCATTTATAACCCAAGCTATGAGCTGTTATTTAATGAAGAAACCCAGCCTGGATTAACAGGTTATGAACGAGGCACATTAACCTCGTTAGGCGCTATTGCCGTTGATACAGGTATATTTACTGGACGTTCTCCGAAAGATAAATACATTGTTCGTGATGATGTTACTCGTGACACGGTATGGTGGGCTGATCAGGGAAAAGGTAAAAATGATAATAAGCCACTCTCACAAGAAGTGTGGTCTGACTTAAAATCATTGGTAACCAATCAGCTATCAGGCAAACGTTTGTTTGTTGTTGATGCATTTTGTGGTGCGAATGCGGACACTCGTTTAAAAGTACGTTTTATCACGGAAGTTGCTTGGCAAGCCCATTTTGTTAAAAATATGTTTATTCGTCCTGAACAAGAAGAGCTGGAAAATTTCACACCAGACTTCATTGTGATGAACGGAGCGAAATGTACAAATCCAAATTGGAAGGAACAAGGACTTAATTCTGAGAACTTCGTTGCTTTCAATTTAACTGAACGCATTCAGTTAATCGGGGGTACTTGGTACGGTGGCGAGATGAAGAAAGGTATGTTCTCTATGATGAACTACTTCCTTCCTCTTAAAGGTATGGCTTCTATGCACTGTTCCGCAAACGTTGGCGAAAGTGGTGATGTGGCTATTTTCTTTGGCTTATCCGGTACAGGTAAAACAACCCTTTCAACAGATCCTAAGCGTAAGCTAATTGGTGATGATGAGCATGGTTGGGACGATGACGGTGTGTTTAACTTTGAAGGGGGTTGTTATGCGAAAACGATCCACTTATCAAAAGAAGCAGAGCCTGATATCTATGGTGCAATTAAACGTGACGCACTATTAGAAAACGTGGTTGTGTTATCGGATGGTTCTGTTGATTTCGACGATGGCTCAAAAACAGAAAATACCCGTGTTTCTTACCCGATTTATCATATCGATAATATTGTTAAACCTGTTTCTAAAGCGGGTCACGCTAAGAAAGTGATTTTCTTAACAGCAGATGCTTTTGGTGTGTTACCTCCTGTTTCACGTTTAACGCCGGAACAAACGCAATATCACTTCTTATCTGGCTTTACCGCTAAGCTTGCAGGAACAGAACGTGGTGTAACAGAGCCAACACCTACATTCTCAGCTTGTTTTGGTGCGGCATTCTTATCTCTGCACCCAACACAATACGCTGAAGTATTAGTAAAACGTATGCAAGCATCTGGTGCAAAAGCCTATCTGGTTAATACCGGTTGGAACGGCACAGGTAAACGTATCTCAATTAAAGATACTCGCGCTATTATTGATGCGATCTTAAATGGTGACATTGATAAAGCACCAATGAAAACATTACCTGTGTTTGATTTGGAGATCCCAACAGCACTACCAGGCGTTAACAGTGAAATTTTAGATCCTCGTGATACTTATGCTGATAAAGCGCAATGGGATGTAAAAGCAGACGATCTCGCTGATCGTTTTGTGAAGAACTTCGATAAATATACAGATACTCCAGCAGGTCAAGCACTGACAAAAGTTGGACCAAAACGTTAATTTTTTAAAGCATTAATAAAAACACCAAATTCATAGGATATGATTTTGGTGTTTTTTTATTTGAGATATTAGAGATAAAAAAAATCCCTGAAATGCGAGAATATTTCAGGGAGTAAAAAGGAAATAAAGTGAAACTATCTATTAGAGAAAAAGTGGCTTTAGAGGGTGATAACCCAACTATGCTTTTACAGGAGGCAAATCAAACAATAAAACCTCACTGTCTTCATCACCAACAAAATGGATCATATCTTCATCAGCAATAGCTACACCATCACTGGTGGTCGCAATTATGTCATTAATGGCTATTTTTCCTTTTACAACTTGCAGCCAAATATTGCGTCCCGCTTCTACTTGATATTGTGCTTCTTCGCCTTTTTTCAGGTTCCAACGCCATAAGGTCATGTCTTGGAATACTTTTAAAGAGCCATCACGGGCATCTGGCGACAAAATAAGCTGTTTACTTACAGTTGTATCAAAACGACGTTGATCGTAACGTGGTGTGATACCGACAGTATTTGGCATAATCCAAATTTGGTAGAAATGCAGCCCTTGATCACTATTTGGATTATATTCTGAATGGGTGATCCCTGTACCTGCACTCATTATCTGAAACTCACCCGCAGGAACATTTTCTTTATTACCCATACTGTCTTTGTGCTCGATATTACCTTCAAGCACATAGGTTAAAATTTCCATGTCTTTATGAGGGTGGGTACCAAAGCCTTCACCAGGTATTACGCGATCTTCATTAATCACGCGTAATGCAGAAAATCCCATAAAATCACGATCGTAATAGTTTGCGAAAGAGAAGGTATGCCAGCTATCTAGCCAACCATGATTAGCGTGTCCTCTTTCATTTGCTTTGCGTAGATAAATCATTATGTGTTTCCTTCTCATCAGTTGTTGAACACAGTTTACGCAATAGCACAAAGTAGAAAAGCGGAGGAATTTAACCTGAAGATCCAAATAATTTGAATAAAGGGAAACAAAAACATCGAATAAGTTTTTGAAAAGAAAAAAGCCAGCACCCGGCTGGCTAAATAAAACACTGGAAGCAATGTGAGCAATGTCGTTCTTTCATATCACCCTGAAGGTGGTGCGTCTGAAAGTGTTATTGATGATAATAGTTCTCAGTATCATTTGTAAAGCCTTTTTTTTAAGCAATATCGAAAAAAGCAATGAAAAGCTTTTAACTTACTGATTAACGAATCGTTTTATTTTAATAATTTTTTAAAATAGTAATATAACCAAATAGTTAACAATATTTTTTATAAGGTTATTCATAGAAAAAAGAACAAGAAATGCGTTATAAAACCAGAGTAAAAGAAGGGATATGAATCATTTTGAGTCGCTATTAAGCGATAAAACAAAATCCAGCTATCATAGATTGATGATAACTGGGTTTTGTTATGTATGACTTATAAGTTTATAGAATTATAAAACCAATATTTATAACTTTAACATTGGCACGTTTATTTATTATCACTCAGCAAAAGTTGATTTCGGTGTTGAAATAAGGCTCTGAGCACAGGCATAGGCTGAGCTCCATGCCCATTGGAAGTTATATCCACCTAACCAACCTGTTACATCCACGACTTCACCAATGAAATAGAGTCCTTTTACTTTGGTGGCTTCCATCGTTTTAGAAGAAAGGGCTCGAGTATCTACGCCACCTAGAGTGACTTCCGCAGTACGATATCCTTCCGTGCCATTAGGCTGAACTTGCCATTCTTGTAGCAACACTACAATTTGAGTAATACGTTCGTTGCTAAGTTGAGTGAGGGAAATATCAGGTAACTGTTTATTTTCTATCATTATTTCAATAAAACGCTTTGGTAATAAGCGAGATAATGTATTTTTTAATGATTGATTTGGGTGTTCTTGGCGTTTTTCTTGTAGAAGGCTTTCAAGGTCAATATTTGGAAGTAAGTTAATACTTACATACTCTCCGGATTGCCAATAACTAGAGATTTGCAGAATAGCAGGGCCTGAAAGACCTCTATGAGTAAAAAGAATATTTTCTTTAAAACTTATTCCACTTTTTGCCGTCACAATAGCAGGTACAGCCACGCCGGATAGTTGACTAAATTGCTCAAGCTGAGGTTTATGTAGTGTAAAAGGCACTAAGCCCGCGCGAGTGGGTAATACCGGAAGGCCAAATTGTTCTGCGACTTTATAGCCAAAAGGAGTAGCACCTAAACCAGGCATAGAAAGCCCACCGCTGGCAATGACAACAGAAGGGGTAACAATCGCTTTCCCATCAACAAAAACAGTGAAACCTTCCTCTGTTTTCTCGATTAACGTTACCTCGCTACGTAAGCGAACACTTACTTTCCCTTTTTGACACTCAGCAAGTAATAAATCCACAATTTGCTGTGCTGAATCATCACAAAAGAGCTGGCCTAATGTTTTCTCATGATAGGCAATGTTATGTTTTTGCACTAATTCAAGAAAATCCCATTGTGTATAGCGAGCAAGTGCTGACTTACAAAAATGAGGATTCTCTGATAAATAGGCTGAAGGCTCAATATACATATTGGTAAAATTGCAACGACCGCCTCCTGACATAAGAATTTTTCGACCTGCTTTTTTACCGTTATCTAGCACTAAAACAGATAATCCTGCTTGTCCTGCTAAAGACGCACAAAAAAGCCCCGCGGCACCTGCACCTATAATTACTGTATCGTATGATCCCACAATGATGTCTCGTTCTTGGTTTTCTCTGACTATTTAATCAATGATTTTCGCGTAAGATCAGAGTATTTTTGTAAAATTATATGGAGAAATCTGCATTTTTCACCTAAATTCGTATTAGCAAGGAAAAAAATTGTCAGAAATTTACTTTTTTTTTATTTTTATTAATTAAATGATATATAAGGAATTATCTTAAAAAGACTCTAATTTTCTTGGTTATCAAATCAAAAAAAGGTTAAATTTCGCTTCCACCGTTCGCATTTGTCGCTGATAATGCGCCGCGTTCATGTCCAACTAACTGGCTTAACGTCTATGCTACATTTGTTTACTGACCTAGAATTTCATACAGGTTTAATGTTGGTTTTAGCACTGCTTTTTGTGCTATTTTATGAAGCTATTAACGGCTTCCATGATACCGCAAATGCGGTAGCAACTGTTATCTATACTCGTGCTATGCGTGCGCAATTTGCGGTCGTGATGGCGGGTGTATTTAACTTCCTTGGAGTTTTGCTCGGTGGTTTGAGTGTAGCTTATGCTATCGTTCACTTGTTACCGACAGATCTTCTGCTGAATGTGAGCTCAGGTCATGGCCTTGCTATGGTCTTCTCGTTGCTGTTAGCCGCTATTATCTGGAACTTAGGTACATGGTATTTCGGCATCCCAGCATCAAGTTCACATACGCTGATAGGTGCTATCATTGGTATTGGTTTAACAAATGCTATCGTGACAGATTCGTCTATCGTTGATGCGTTAAACATTCCAAAAATGATCAGTATCTTCCTATCTCTCATTCTTTCTCCGATTATCGGCTTGGTTATTGCAGGCGCGATGATTTTCTTACTACGCCGTTACTGGAGTGGTACGAAAAAACGTCGTCGTATTCACCTGACACCAGCTGAACGTGAAAAACAAGATGGTAAGCGTAAGCCACCATTTTGGACTCGTACTGCACTGATTTTATCTGCGGTTGGGGTTAGTTTTTCTCATGGTGCAAATGATGGGCAGAAAGGTATCGGTCTTATCATGTTGGTATTAATTGGCGTGGCGCCTGCGGGCTTTGTCGTCAATATGAGTGCTAGCGGATACGATATCACCAAAACACATGATGCCGTTGTGCACTTACAGCAGTATTATGAGAAGCATCAGCCAGCATTACAGCATGCTATCGAAAATACACCAGCAGTGTCAGCACAAACTGATCCTAGTGATACTGATTTCCATTGTAACAGCGCGAGAACGCCAATTGTTCTGAATCAAACAGAACAAATGCTGGCAAATATTAGTTCTTATGATGAACTAACAGCAGACCAGCGTGCTCAAATGCGTCGATTACTAATGTGTATCGCTGATACCGCAACAGAAGTGGCTAAATTACCTGAAACTAGCGCCCAAGATGCACGGTTCTTAAAAACATTGAGTCGTGACCTGCTAAACACTGTGGAATATGCACCGATTTGGATCATTGTTGCAGTGGCATTAGCGCTCTCTATTGGGACAATGGTAGGTTGGAAACGTGTTGCAGTAACGATTGGTGAGAAAATTGGTAAAAAAGGTATGACTTATGCTCAAGGGGTTTCTGCTCAGGTAACAGCAGCAGTGTCCATTGGTGTCGCAAGTTATACGGGTATGCCTGTATCAACAACACAAGTTTTGTCATCTGCAGTTGCAGGTACAATGATTGTTGATGGTGGAGGGGTTCAAACGAAGACGGTGAAAAATATTGCACTGGCTTGGATCTTAACATTACCAGTTAGCATTGGTTTATCAGGTTTACTTTATTGGATATCACTGACATTCATTGTGAATGGCTGATAAGCAATAAACTACCCAAGTTTGTTTATAAACGGTGACTAAAAGTCACCGTTTTTTTGTTTTTGTCACCTACCAAATAAGCATCGCAATTAAGCTTGCTACAGCCAAAATACAAAAACGGCTAACAAGATAAAATTGCCGATAAATTCGCTCACAACGCATAATCACTTCAGGATTATGATGGTTGGTATATTGGCGTTGGTTGATGTAGCGGATAAGTCGCAATTGTTTTGAAAATTGCCCATGCATAGTAAAAAATCCATTACCATCTACTGATTGATAGAGTAACGGATCAGATTGGCGCAGTATTGTGAGTAATACCCGAATAGATGAAAAATAACGCATCATATTAATCAGGCAAAGAATACAGAGCGCCCAAAAGATAACAATGACATTAAACATAATCCCCTCCCTAGAATAATAGATTCAGAGATGAGAAAACCTTTACCCATAGAGGTTATTTTTTCTCTTATTTAAGTTTAGGTGAAATTAAGCAATAAACAAAAGTGACGTGTTCAAGTTGTTTCCTTTTTCAAAAAAATGGATAAAAAATAACTCTAAAAGGGTGTTTTTGTTGTTTTTTATACTCAATTCTCATTATTATGATGATATTGTCGGTGAATGACATCGTGATAATCTAAAATGGTGTATATTGTTATTTATCGATAGATGCTTTCTTGATGAATTTGACATAAGTTGTGATCAAGGCGACATCTAACTTTCATCTTAAAACGTTATATTTAATACATAGGATTTAGGCTTAACCGCCTTTCCAACCGATTAATCAGCTTATGGAAGGAGTTCACGATGGCTTATAAGCATATTCTAGTGGCAGTTGATTTATCCCCTGAGAGTAACGTCTTAGTACAGAAAGCTGTATCTATGGCAAAACCCTATAATGCCAAAGTTTCCTTAATTCACGTTGATGTTAACTATTCTGATCTTTATACCGGTCTAATTGATGTCAACCTCGGTGATATGCAACAACGTATTACTGATGAAACCCGTAACGCGTTAAAAGACCTCTCAGATAAATCAGGTTATGAAATTCAGGAAACCTTGAGTGGTAGCGGTGATTTAGGCCAAGTTCTGGTTGATGCGATTAAAAAATACGATATGGATTTAGTTGTTTGCGGTCATCACCAAGACTTCTGGAGCAAATTGATGTCATCAGCACGTCAATTAATTAATACTGTGCATGTTGATATGTTAATTGTTCCTCTGAAAGATGATGAAGAATAATCGCTTGCTTGTTTAAGCAAAAAAAATGCCTGCTTATGCAGGTATTTTTTTACCTAAAATTCCTATTTTTCCTGCTGTTAAGTAGAGTCAACCTTTTTTTTTTGTCTAATTATGAAAAAAATGTCTTGAAGTGTGAATGTATTTTAATGATATATTCAAGAAGCAAAACAACATCAACCTCACAAAACCCAAAAATATTCCGAATAAATGAGGTTATGCCAACATCACATTACACAAAAAAGGAATAGCGGAATGAATATATCTGGCTCATTGTCTTCGTTTTTAGAAGGGGTAGAAAAATATAACGCTCATCAACCTGAGTATCATCAGGCGGTTCGTGAAGTTTTTACCACTTTGTGGCCTTTTTTAGAAAAAAATCCACAATATCGTGAACAATCATTACTTGAGCGCTTAGTTGAGCCTGAACGTATTATTCAGTTTCGCGTTTGTTGGTTAGATGATAAAGGGCAAGTGCAAGTTAACCGTGCATGGCGTATCCAATTTAACTCAGCTATCGGGCCTTACAAAGGTGGTATGCGTTTTCATCCTTCTGTGAATCTCTCTATCCTAAAATTCTTAGGTTTTGAACAAACATTTAAAAATGCCTTAACGACATTACCAATGGGTGGCGCGAAAGGTGGCTCTGACTTTAATCCTAAAGGTAAAAGTCATGGGGAAGTCATGCGTTTTTGTCAGGCTTTAATGACTGAACTTTATCGTCATTTAGGGGCTAACACAGATGTTCCAGCAGGAGATATTGGTGTAGGTGCGCGAGAAGTTGGCTTTATGGCAGGCATGATGAAAAAACTGTCTAATAGCAATGAATGTGTATTTACAGGAAAAGGTCTTTCATTCGGGGGCAGTTTAATCCGCCCAGAAGCCACTGGATATGGTTTAGTTTACTTTACTAATGCGATGCTTAAACGTCATGGTATGTCTCTTGAGGGGATGCGTGTGGCGGTTTCTGGCGCAGGTAATGTTGCACAATTTACTATCGAAAAATGTTTAGAATTAGGCGCTAAAGTCATAACTGCATCGGATTCAGGTGGTACTGTGGTTGATGAAGCCGGATTTACTACTGAAAAACTCACACGCCTAACTGAAATTAAAAATAATTACGGTCGTGTTGAAGAGTATGCCAAAGAGTTTGGTTTAACCTATCTTGAAGGGCAACAACCTTGGGCTATTCCTGTTGATATTGCTCTACCTTGTGCAACACAAAATGAATTAGATCTAGAGGCTGCAAAAGTCTTGATCAAAAATGGTGTTAAAGCCGTTGCTGAAGGTGCGAATATGCCCACAACGATTGCAGCAACAGATGCTTTTATCGAAGCAGGTGTCCTTTTTGCACCAGGTAAAGCAGCTAATGCGGGCGGTGTTGCAACCTCTGGTTTAGAGATGGCGCAGAATGCAGCACGTTTAAGCTGGAAAGCAGAAAAAGTGGATGCTCGTTTACATCACATCATGTTAGATATTCACCATGCTTGTGTGAATTACGGTGGTGAAGGTAAGCAGACTAATTATATTCAAGGTGCGAACATTGCGGGCTTTGTCAAAGTTGCGGATGCAATGCTGGCTCAAGGCGTGCTGTAAATCTTACTGATTCTGAACGGGTGTTTAACACCCGTCAGATTTCAAATCAATTTTTTACCCTTATATGTCAGTGTTTACACACAAGGGTAAATATCAAAACGGTGATTTTTTGTTGTTACATTGGCGTGTGCAGGCTGGTTATTTAATGGCTCAGCATAATCAGGACGTTTTACGACAACACGTTTTTTTGCCAAAGTGATTGCCGGTTCTAGTAGCGCATCTGCATCTTCATCTGCACCGACTAAAGATTGGAACACTCGCATCTCTTTTTTGACTAATGCACTTTTTGTTTTATGTGGGTACATCGGATCAAGATAGACAACATCAGGAGGAGGCGTGATCTCAGTGAGTGCTTGGGCAGAAGAGGCATGAATTAACGTCATTCTTTCTTGCATCCATTCACCAATGTCAGCATCAAGATAAGCACGTTTTAACCCATCTTCAAGTAATGCTGCAACTACGGGGTGACGCTCTACCATTCTGACTTTGCAACCAATAGATGCTAAAACAAATGCATCACGGCCAAGTCCTGCTGTTGCATCAACAACATCAGGCAGATAGTCTTTTTTGATCCCAACTGCTTTTGCCACCGCTTCACCTCGACCACCGCCAAATTTACGACGATGTGCCATGGTGCCTTCTACGAAATCCACATAGATGCCACCTAATTTAGGTTCATCTTGTTTGCGTAATTCAAGGTGAGTCGGCGTTAACACTAAAGCCATTGTTTGCGTTTCGTCGTGAACTAATCCCCAACGTTGCGCTAAATCTGATAAGGCGCTGTTATCAGCGCCTTCTTCACAAAGTAAACAGATATTCACATATCATCCTTTAATGCCGTAGCCTTTAAGCATAGCATCAAGTTTTGGCTCACGACCACGGAAGCGTTTAAACAGTTCCATTGGCTCTTCAGAACCGCCACGAGTTAAAATATTATCTAGGAATGATTGGCCTGTTTCGCGGTTAAAAATTCCTTCTTCGGAGAAACGAGAGAAGGCATCAGCTGCAAGCACATCAGCCCATAAATAGCTGTAATAACCTGCGGCATAACCACCTGCAAATATATGGCTAAAGGCATGAGGGAAACGAGCCCAAGGTGTTGAAGGAACAACAGATACTTGATCTTTCACACTGGTTAAGGTTTCCATTACACGAGCCCCTTTTGTGGGGTCATATTCTGCATGTAAACGGAAGTCAAATAGACCAAATTCTAGTTGGCGTAACACAAACATTGCGGACTGATAATTTTTTGCTTTAAGCATATTATCAAGCATTGCCTGTGGTAATGGTTCGCCAGTTTCATAATGGCCAGAAATAAAGGCTAATGCTTCAGGCTCCCAACACCAGTTTTCCATAAATTGGCTTGGTAATTCAACAGCATCCCATGGTACACCGTTAATGCCTGCAACATCGGCAGTATCAATTTGCGTTAACATATGATGTAAGCCATGGCCAAACTCATGGAAAAGTGTGGTGACTTCGTTATGAGTAAACAGTGCTGGTTTATCACCTACAGGCTTATTGAAGTTACAGGTGAGATAAGCAACAGGGTTTTGTAGCTTGCCATCGGCATGACGCATTCTTCCCATGCAGTCATCCATCCAAGCACCACCGCGTTTGTGTTCACGTGCATACAAATCAAGATAGAAGCTACCACGCAAGGTGTTACTGTCATCGTAAAGCTCAAAGAAACGAACATCATCATGCCAAGTGTCTATGTCGTTACGTTCTTTAGCTGTTAAACCATAGATACGATGAACAACTTCAAATAAGCCACTTAAAGCACGTTGTTCAGGGAGGTAAGGACGCAGTTGCTCATCATCGATTGAGAACAGATGTTGTTTCTGTTTTTCGCTATAGTAAGCCAAATCCCATGATTCTAATTTATCAACGCCATAGTGCTCTTTTGCAAATTGTGTGAGTTCAGCTAACTCTTCTTTACCTTGTGGGTGAGCGCGTTGTGCTAAGTCAGTTAAAAAACTAAGGACTTGTTCTGGAGACTCTGCCATTTTAGTGGCGAGTGACTTTTCAGCATAATTTTTGAAACCAAGGAGTTGAGCGAGTTCGTGGCGTAATGCAAGGATTTCAGCGATAATTTCGCTATTATCCCACTGACCTGCATTTGGGCCTTGATCGGAGGCTCGCGTACTATAAGCGATACTCATCTCTTTTCTTAGTTCACGATTATCAGCATATGTCATGACAGGCAGATAGCTTGGCATATCAAGCGTTAATAGGTAGCCTTCTTGCTCTTTGGCTTGTGCAATAGCTTTTGCAGCATCAATAGCACTTTGAGGCATACCGGATAAATCTTCTACATCAGTAATTAGTTTAGACCAACCCATTGTTGCATCTAATACATTATTTCCATATTTAGCGCCTAACTCAGACATACGCGCGCTGATTTCACCAAAACGCTGCTGTTTCTCTTTGGGTAAACCGATACCTGACAATTCAAAGTCACGTAATGCGTTTTCAATTGCTTTTTTTTGTGGTTGAGTTAATGCATTAAAATCAGCACTTTCTTTAATTGATTTATAAGCTTGATATAAGCCTTCATGTTGCCCCATCCACGTACTGAACTCAGACAGCAATGGTAAACTTTGTTCATACGCTTCACGTAGTTCAGTGCTATTTTTGACAGAATTCAAATGACTGACTGGAGACCAAACACGAGAAAGTTTATCGCCTGCTTCTGCTAATGGCTGACAAAGGTTATCCCAGTTAAATTGGGTATTTTCAGCCAGTAATCTTTCAACTGTTTCACGGTAAGTTGTTAATACTTCTTTTAATGCAGGAACAACATGTTCTGGTTTGATCTGGGAAAATGCAGGTAATCCCGTTGTGCTAAGTAATGGATTTGACATAAAAAACATCCTGTATTTTGGTTTGCAGTGACGTAAAACACACCACTGAGTTTATTCGTTATAGATAGTAAGATGAGGATGAAACTGTATAAGTTCAATAGTATCGCGGTAATTATCCGAAGTTTTACTCAAAAACGGGATTATTTTATTTGAAAGGAGTTTTATTGATTTGATGCACTTGGGATTAAAAATAATTCAGCGTATAATCATCTCGTTATTTCCTTTTGACCCATTCAAAAATGGAAGATCATCGTCCCCGGTGGGGCGGCTGGACTTCAAATCCAGATGGGGCCGCCAGCGGTCCTTGGCAGGTTCGACTCCTGTGATCTTCCGCCATCTTTGGTTTCATCACTTTCCAATAAATTATCTAATTAATGTTTTCTTTGAAGGAAAACTTGTACAAAACTCAACTTGTAAACCTTTCTTACAAGTTCGAAAAGAAGGCAATCGGCAGGTTAATCGTAATACTCTACATTACAACTTTTCAATGATTGCGAGGTATTACAATATACAGGGGGTAGTAAGAAAACTGCGGATAACTGACGGTTCATAACAACGAAAAGTATATTAAGAACCTTTCAGTATTAGTCGATCATTACAGGTTTTAGTTGGATTAATTATCTAACTAGAAATCAGTCTTAGAAAAACCGGTCATTCCCTCTAGCTCCATTTCACGGCCTAATGCCGTCATTGGATGGACAATAACCAAGCCTCGCACGGCTTTCTTTAGCTTACCAATATCAGCCTGTTCTTTCTTAGTGATGAGGCGTTTGAATGGCATATCCTCTAATTTCTGCGCTTCTTTACTTAGTTTATTGTTACGTACTGCTTTCAGATGAGCAATTTCAGCTTCCAGTTCTACTTTTTCTTTCTCAAACTCTGCGTATTTCTCCGCTTTTTCTACTTCATCTGACGGAGAGATATTTGCCATCTTGTGACGAATAAGGTCTAAACGGTCGCTAAGGAGTTTAATTTTTGCTTTTTCGATTTCTTTCATTATTAATTAACCATGAACAAATTTCTTGTTGGTAAGTATACACCATTGTGCATAGGAGCGTGAAAATAGGATAGATTGTCTGCTTTGCACTAAAGCAGACATTGCATTCACTATTTCTTCTTATTGAGCATCGACTTTAAATCAGCAAAAGGATTATAGGTTGCTGCACCGACATCGTCTTGCGCATCTTCACCAGCGACAACCGTTGTGCCGTATTGGTCTGCTTCTGTGTATTTAGAGTGTTCGTGATCATGGCAAAACAGACACAATAACTCCCAGTTACTACCGTCTTCTGGGTTATTGGTATGGTCGTGATCAATATGATGAACGGTTAGTTCACGTAAATTTGAATAAACAAACTCACGAGCACAACGTCCACATACCCACGGGTAGATTTTCAGTGCTTTTTCACGGTAGCCACTTTCCAACCGTGCATAGTTTTTTGGGATCAGAGCCATTGTTAGTATTACCTGTTATAAGAGAAAGTTTGATAATAGTTTTTCCAATATACTCTGAATGCAAGGATAGGTTCAAATGTTGCTAAAACTACTCATCATGTGATTGCGAATACTTAAATATTTTATATTTATTTTCAAATCGAAAATTAGATATAAATATTTTCTCAAGTAGCAGAATTTTTAAATCAGTTTTCTTCAACATCTTTCCAATCTAATGCACTCTTAGAAATTACAGGTATAATTTCAAAAATTATTTAGCAGATTTAGGCATAAAAATGGCAAAACTTACTTTACAAGAGCAAATGTTAAAAGCAGGGCTTGTGACCAGTAAAAAAATGGCAAAAGTCCAAAGAACGGCAAAAAAATCACGTGTTCAAGCGCGAGAAGCGAGAGAAGCCGTAGAAGAAAATAAAAAAGCTCAACTTGAGCGCGATAAACTGCTTAGTGAACAACAAAAACAAGCGACTTTATCTAAAGAATATAAAGCGCAAGTTAAGCAACTTATTGAGATGAATAGAATTATGCCAGCAAAAGGCGATATTGATTTTAATTTCACCGACAATAATGTGATTAAAAAAATTGTGGTGGATAAACTGACGCAATCTCAATTAATTAGTGGGCGTCTTGCTATTGCTCGTCTGGATAATGCAGATAAAACGGAATACGCGATTATTCCAGCCAGTGTTGCGGATAAAATCACACAAAGAGACGTGGACTGTATCTTGTTGAATAATGCACTGAGCGAGACAGAACAAGATGAAGACGATCCTTATGCTGATTTTAAAATTCCAGATGATTTGATGTGGTAATGCAAAGTAGCTTATTAGCTCAAAGGCATAGTCTGTATAAGCATTGTGCTTTATACTGTATCTGGAAATTTTTGTAGATAAACGATTAAGTAGGCGATAATGGCAATGAACGGAATAATCACAAAGTGGTTTGAAGATAAAGGTTTTGGATTTATTAAAGATGAAAACGGGGATAACCGTTATTTTCATGTGATTAAAGTTGCCAACCCTGCTTTGATAAAGACAGATGCAAATGTCACGTTTGAGCCGACCACCAATACCAAAGGTCTGTCTGCGTATGCGGTTAAAGTGATCCCAGATAGCAAATATGTTTATATTGCAGGTGAGCGAGTTAAACTGACATCTATTAAATCATTTCGAATTTATAGTGAAGATGTGCCTGCAGACACGCATATTAACAAAGAAAATACCGTACTTTCTGTTGGTACGTTAATGAATAGTATCAGACCAAAATCAGCGGATGGTGCTAATAATATGCGCCCGTTGAGAAAGCTTGCGATCACCACAATGCACGGAACTGAAATAATTTTCACTGAAGATGAACTTGATATCGATGAAACAGTAAAAGCACTTAAACTGTAAATATCGACATTTAAAACGGGCTCTTGCAGTGTGCTTTTATTGGCACTTGGCTAATAGGGTGAACAAAATGAAGTTCACTCGCATGAAGCATAAGTCGCGGAGTCCCTTCAGTTCTTACCATTCCTTCAATTAAGCCTCCCTCGTACCCACCATATAAATCACAACCTAAAATAGGATGCCCTATAAACTGGCTGTGAATACGAAGTTGATGCGTTCTTCCTGTTTCAGGCGTAAATTGTATCCGTGTTAAAGGTAACAACGTTCCATCTTCTAACGTATGATAAAAACGCTCAATAACGTGATAACCAGAGCGAGCCGGTTTACCATTAATAGGGCAAATCGACATGCGTGGAAACAGAGCGGGATCTTTTGCAATCGGTGCATCAATCACTCCTTCATTCTCTTTCAAATGACCACATAGTAGTGCGTTGTATACCTTGGTGACACTGCGCTGGCTAAATTGCTGACACAAAAGGGCATTGATTGCTTTATTACGCGCAATAACCATCAATCCAGATGTCCCAAAATCAAGTCGATGAACGAGAGTACATCCCGGAAATAGCTTCACTAATCGATAATGTACCGAGTCTATATTTTGTGGATTTTTTCCTGATAAACTCAATAGCCCTGTGGGTTTATTGATAAGGACTAAATGTTCGTCTTGATAGAGGATCTCGATTTCATCATGGCAAGGTGGGGCAATAAAAGTATCGATAATCGTAGACATCAGCTTATCCGCAAAAAAGAAGAAAGTGGATGATAGCGAATTTTAGGTTAACTGGCGAATGTAGAGATATACTCTTAGTCATTCGAATACGACGAGTATTAACGTTAATCCTTGGGGAGAATTTATGAACAATGAAATCCACTTTAAATATTATGACATGGTAGAAGAGTATTCACTGGAATCAACCGATCCTGTTGCTGAGACCGAAGAAGATGCGCTTGCTCTTTACTTCCAGTTATTACTCACTAAATTAATGAATAATGAAGAAATTAGCGAATCGGCACAGCAAGAGATGGCAAAAGAAGCGGGTATTGATAAAAAACGCATTGATGATATCGCCATGTTTCTTAATCGCTGGGGTAACGAATAACACCTATTGGGCTCATTAAAAGATGGGCTCAATATTATGCTAATTCACAAAATATCACTCTGATCCTACATAACTGTATGATTTAACGTATACTCGTTATCTATTTTATTGCACATAAGCGCGCGAAAAGAACGGGCGTGCTTTTGGGATGTTCGCTCCTTTATCGGGGGTTTTATATTCAATTGGTTGGGTGAGATATGCTGGATTTCCTAAAGAATTATGACAATTTAACCATCAGCGAAAAAAAAGTATTAAAATATCTCACCGATAATATTGCAGATATACCCTATTTAAATATTAATGATTTAGTTGCCAAAACGTTTGTGTCAAAAACGGTGATCATTAATTTATCGCAAAAGTTAGGATTTAGTGGATTTAAAGAGCTTAAATTCCAAATTAATAATTATATTTTGACTCAAAATAAAGTTGAGAAAACGAGCACAGCATCTTATAAAAAGCAATTAGAAAAAAATATTAATAAAACATTTACATTAATTAATGAAGAACAAATTCGAGAATGTGCGAAAACCTTACGTCATTCTAGGAATATTTTTATTGTGGCAAGGGGTACGAGTAAAGCAGTCGGTTATTACCTTGAACACCTTTTGTTTGCTTTAGGACTACATTGCTTTTTTATTAATGATTACAACTTATCTGACTCGTTTACTCGTCTTGTTAATGAAGACGACACAGTTATCTTTATTTCCCTTTCTGGTGGCACAAAAAAAATTATAGAAACAGCAAAAATTGTACAGTTAAAAGAAGCTAACATTATTAGCATGACAGCATTTAACACCAATGAATTAACCAGTTATGCAAGCCATGCCCTGTTTTGTTTTGCCGATAATCACGATACAAAAAAAGATGACACTAAATCACGCATTGGCTTTTTTATGCTGGTGGATTTACTGATAAATGAGCTAGAAATACTACTTTAAGTTCTAATAAACTAATAACCCTATTAATTAAATATTCTTTCTATTATTAATGTTTAAAAATCATTAATCTATCTGATTAAAATAATCATAAGCTATTATTTAAATAACCTTCTTTTTCAATATTAATATTAAATTATAGGGTCAATCTTCATTACTAAAATAAAAAATTGTTTATTATTATTAATTGAAGTATTCATTAAAAAGACCTAGGTCATAAAAAATGACTTGAGATAATATTTAAAACCGCCACGTCATTCATTTCCTATAATCCCTAAGCTAGAGTACCTCGGTAATTCTTTTATATTCGAGAAGTCATAAGGAAAAAAATATGGCCAGGAAAAAGTTCAGCGAATCTATTCAGCGCTTTGGTAGAACCCTACTTCTACCAATCGGTGTATTAGCACCTATCGGTATGATCTTGGGGATCAGTGGTGCTTTAGTTCAGTCTTATATGATTGCACGCTTTCCTTTCTTAGGAAATGAAACAGTCAATGCTTTATTAGTCAGTATCCGTTCTATTGCAGGTGTGGTGTTTGACAATATTCCACTTCTATTTGCAATGGGGGTGGCGTATGGAATGAGCCATAAAGATAAGGGGATCGCGGTCTTTGCCTCCGTAGTGGGCTATTTAACTTTGATAAGTACAATCAATATCTGGTTGGTATTGACTGGAAAACTGGCTGATCCTGCCATTATGACGCAGGTTGGGCAAATCAAGGTTTTGGGTATACAAACCATGAATATCAGTGCCGCAGGGGGGATTATCACAGGATTAATCGCTGCATGGGCTACCGATAAATTTTATAACCTTGAATTGCCAACGGCATTTGCCTTCTTCTCAGGAAAAAAATCTGTCGCCATTATTATGGTCGGATTAATGATTGGCGTAGGTGCATTGCTGCCATTTATTTGGGAAGTATTAGTCATGGGCTTAACTAAGCTCTCAGCTGTCTTCTTAAGTCCTGTTGGACCTTTCTTTACCGCAGGTGGTGAGCGTCTATTTATTCCATTTGGTTTACACCACGTCTGGAACGTTCTGTTTAGATTTACTGAAGCCGGTGGTTCTTATGTGATTGATGGGCAAACCTATGTGGGCGTTGTTCCAGCAATGACAGAAGTATTATTTAACCAAGGGCCAAGTAGTGAATATTGGGCAATGATGCCAAGTCTGACGCGTTTTATGGCTCAGCAACAAATGTTGGTTACGTTGTTCTTATTCCCTGCGATTGCATTAGCAATTTATAAAACCTCGAAAAAAGAGAACCGTGCTGAAGTTAAATCGATGCTGGTGACGATGGTCTTAACTGCAATGTTAGGTAACGTAACTGAACCTCTTGAATTCACCTTCGTCTTTATCGCACCACTACTCTATTTAATTTACGCGATTATCGTGGGTATTGGCGCGGTTCTGCTCTCTTTTGCTGGTGTTGCAATTGGTTATATCCGAGGCACCGTCTTTGACTTTACTATCTTTGGTTTACTGTACGAACACACTAACTGGATCTTCTTAGTGCTGATTGGGAGTGTGCTTGCGGTTGTGACCTACTTCATTTTCTACTGGGCTATCGTCAAATTTGATATCAAAACACCGGGTAGAGAAGAATCAAGCAATATGAAAAATACGTTAATCAAAGAAAAACGTTATGGCGAAATTGCAGAGATTTTAATCCAAGCGTTAGGTGGTAAACAAAATATTCGTAATGTTGATAACTGTATTACACGACTGCGTATCGACATTAATGAAATTAATCAAATAGATAAAGAATTAATGTTGGAGTCTGGATGTACAGCATTCTTCTTTCCAGCAGCAAACCATGTCCATGTCGTTTATGGCCCTAAAGTCGAATTTGTTCGCAATGCTGTTGATGAAGCAATGAAGAAATAAAAGGATACATGATGAGAGCGTTATACGATTCTAAAAGTAAAACAATTGACGATCGCGGTATTAAAAATCTGCTGTCCAATGAAGCTAAATACTCAACTTGGTTGATGTTTGAAGCAATGTTAGCGCAAGCACAAGCTGAATACGGTTTTATTCCACAGTCTGCCGCAGATGAAATTAAAGAAAAGGCGATTATAGAGAATATCGATTTTGAAGAGATGAACCGTATTTATCAAAAAATCGGTCATGGCTTTGTACCTTTCTTAAAAGTACTGGTGAATGCATGCTCTGAAGAGAGCGGTAAATATGTGCATTACGGTATTACTACACAAAACATACAGCAAAGTTCACAGCTGTATATGATGAAAACAGTACACGATAAGTTCATGTTATTGTTGAGCGAAATTATTGAAAATTTATCAAATCTCGCTGAAAAAACAAAACACATGGTAATGGCGGGGAGAACGCACGGTCGCCATGCTATTCCTATCACTTATGGGTATAAAGTTTCAGTGTGGATCAGCGATTTTATTGATTGCTACCAGCGCATGAAAGAGAGTGAGAAACGTGTATTCACCATTATGATGGGTGGCGCAGTAGGTGCTTTTAACTCAATGCCAGAAGTGGGGATGAAAGTACAAAAACGCGTTGCTGAATTAGTGGGTATGCAAGCAATGGAAGTACCATCACGTAATCTAAGTACGCATAAATTAGAGTACATGATGAACTTGGCACTGATGGCAAATATTTGCCATAAAATTGGTGAAGAAGTTTATAGCACTACATTAGAAGAAATTGCTGAGGTTTCTGAAGGATTTACAAAAGGTACTGTGGGTAGTAGCACGATGCCTCATAAAATTAATCCAAAATTAGCGAAAGGTATTATTGCTAACTCACAGAAACTGTACTCGTTACCTAATGTAGGGATGTACTCTGCGGTAAGACCTTATGAAGGTGATAGCAGTTCTTATATGCTATTCGATGGCTTAATTGAAGAAGCGTTAGAACTTACAACAGAAATTTTGTTAAGAACGGAAGAGCTTTCAAGAACCATCGTTCCTCATGAAGAGAGAATGCTACATAACGTGATGAGAAATAAGGGTTTAGATAATACCGAATACGTTATGATGAAAATGGCAGAAAAATTAGGTAAAGATAAAGCGCATTCACTGTTATATGAAGAAGCCATTAAAACGGCGGCAGATGGTGAAGATTTTTATACTAACCTAATGAAGAATGAAACTATTACAGCCGCTTTTAATGCAGATGAAATTAAGGCAATGCTTGATCCTCGCTCTTATATCGGTCTATCCGTTGAACTTGCTGAGAAAGAAGCGAAACGTGGATTAGCGATTTCTAAAGAAATTAAACAAAGCTATAAATAAAGTCATCAAGTATCCATAAATAAATCATTATCAGTTAAGTCGAGAGCCACTCATTTGAGTGGCTCTTTTTCGTTTAAGAAGTAAAAAAATGGTCTTTCTCTATAAAAAGAACGAGATGTTCAAAAAAATAAAACAATGTTTTATATTTTTATTGATGGTTGTGTTTTTTATTGATATCGTGTCCCTATAAAATTGATGCATTTTCACACATTATCATTAATGCCTATCAAGGCTAGGAATTGAGGTTCATTATGCAAACTCGTCAAAGCATTCATAGCGACCATGCCAAACAACTAGATACAGAAGGCCTGCGTCGCGAGTTTCTGATAGAAGAAGTTTTTAGCCCTAATAAACTGACGATGACTTATAGTCATATTGATCGAATTGTATTTGGCGGAATTATGCCGGTGGACTCTACACTCACTTTTTCTAATGAGTTAGGTAAGTCTTTTGGTGTCACCTATTTCCTAGAACGCCGTGAATTAGGCCTTATTAATATTGGTGGCGCAGGTGTGATCACAGTTGATGGCACAAATTATGAAGTAGGTAAAGCAGAAGCCCTTTATGTAGGAAAAGGCGCTCGTGATGTCAGCTTTAAGAGCGTTGACTCTGCTCATCCAGCTAAATTCTATTATAACAGCGCACCCGCACATACCACTTATCCAACACGTAAAATCACACAAGATCAGGCTTCTCCTGAAACATTAGGGGATGCAAGCACCAGCAATCGCCGTACTATTTATAAGTACTTAGTTCCTAACGTATTACCAACCTGCCAATTAGTAATGGGTATGACTCAGCTAGAGGAAGGAAGTCTTTGGAATACCATGCCTTGTCATACACATGAACGCCGTATGGAAGTCTATTTCTATTTCAATATGAAAGAAGATGCAGCGGTATTCCATATGATGGGTAAACCAGATGAAACTCGCCATTTATTAGTTCATAACGAACAAGCCATTATTTCACCAAGTTGGTCTATTCACGCTGGTGTTGGAACACAAGCTTATACCTTTATTTGGGGGATGGTGGGTGAGAATCAGGTCTTTAGCGATATGGACCACGTTGCGGTTCGCGATCTGCGCTAATCAGATAAATGTATTACTCATAATAAAGTAGCCATCAAGTATATGAATTGGTGGTACGTATTTCCTATATTCGAGGTAATAGTATGATCCTGAATGCATTTGATCTGAAAGGTAAAGTCGCCATTGTAACTGGCTGTAATACAGGTTTAGGGCAAGGTATGGCATTAGGGCTTGCTCAAGCTGGTTGCGATATTGTGGGGATTAACCTTGTTGAACCGACAGAGACTATTGCTGAAGTAGAAGCACTTGGTCGTCGTTTTTTAAGTTTACAAGCTGATGTGAGTAAAACAAATGAGTTGCCGGGGCTGGTGGATAAAGCCGCCGCTCATTTCGGACACGTTGATATTTTAGTCAACAATGCCGGTATCATTCGCCGAGAAGATGCGATTAATTTTACAGAGAAAGATTGGGATGATGTTATGGATCTCAATATTAAAAGTCTCTTTTTTATGTCTCAAGCGGTGGCTAGAAAATTTATCGCTCAAGGTACTGGCGGTAAAATTATTAATATTGCATCAATGCTCTCATTCCAAGGGGGCATACGTGTGCCGTCTTATACTGCATCTAAAAGTGGCGTTATGGGCGTAACCCGTTTGTTAGCAAACGAATGGGCAAGTAAAGGTATTAACGTTAATGCTATCGCTCCGGGCTATATGGCAACAAATAACACGGCAGCTCTACGTGCTGATGAAGAGCGTAATGCAGCTATTTTAGAGCGTATTCCAGCTGAGCGTTGGGGCGTTCCAAGTGACATGATGGGGCCTGTTGTTTTCTTAGCATCTTCGGCTTCTGATTATGTTAATGGCTATACCATCGCAGTTGATGGTGGTTGGTTAGCGCGTTAATACGCTATTGTTGAAGAAGGCGCCCAAAGGCGCCTTTTTTCGTTGCGCTGGGAATAAGGGGGTTGCATGTTTTTTGAAAATTATTGGTTTGCCCAAGGTATTGGTGTTCTGGGTTGCCTTATTGGTGCAACCGCATTTATGCAACGACAAGATAGCAAACTGAGATTTCAGCTCACGCTCAATGGTCTTTTGATGTCTATCCATTTTTTCTTGATAGGCTCAACAGTAGGAGCTATTAACTATTTACTCTGTGCGATCCGAAATTGGGTATCGGGCTATTCGCGTAATATTGGGATCATGTTGATCTTTATTGCTTTAGCATGGTTTTTAGTGATCCCCAAAATCATCCATCCAATACAATTCTTAACGTTATTCGCGACGACATTAACAACCTATGCATTATTTCGCTTTAACGGCATTGTGCTTAGATTATGTATGTTAACCAGTACGTTGTGTTGGTTAACGCATAATATTTGGGCAGGTTCAATTGGTGGAATAGTACAAGAAAGTCTTTTCTTAGTTGTGAATAGCCGAACTATTTTTAAGCTCTATAAGGCGAAATTACAGGGTTCGTTATGACAGAGGTAAATAAAAAAGCCACTTCAAACACCCCAAAGTTGGTGTCCAACTTTTGGGGTGTAGTTCATATATTATTAATGGATTTTTATTATAAACAAAGAATTAGATTTAATTTTTAAATATTTTCAGCCAAGACATTGGTGTCTGTGTAGCTAAAAGGGTAGTCGTGGAAACCTAATCCAGCAGAAATATTTGCTGCTGCTTCATGTAATTGCGCGATTAACGCAACTTTATTCTCTTCTTGGAAACGAATTAAAGGTAGAGATAAAGAGAGGCCAGCAATAATTCTGCCCATACGGCTATAAATAGGCACAGCAAAACAACGTAAGCCATGTTCCATTTCTTCTTTATCTTCTGCATAACCTTGTTTGCGAACTTGTTCTAATTCAACAAGTAAAGCATCGATATCTTTCAGTGTATATTTTGTAAAAGGTTCAAAAGTCACATTAGCCAAAATAGCGCGAATTTCTGTTTCTGGAAGCCAAGCCAGCATAATTTTACCTAGCCCAGTGCTATAAAGCGGACGGCGGCGACCAATGCGAGAATACATCTGTAAATTGTATTCAGAGTCTATTTTATGCAGATAGACAATACTGTCTTCGTCTAATGTACCGAGGTGGAGCGTTTCTTTGGTTAGTTTTCCAAGGCGATACATTTGCTCATCAGCAAGTTTAATCAAGTCTTGGTTTTCAAGTGCTTTTGCGCCTAACTCAAATAATTTTAAGTTAAGAGAATACTTATCTGTTTCACCTTCTTGGGAAACATACCCTAACGTTTTCATCGTTTGTAAAAAACGATAGACGGTGCTTTTAGACATCATGATCCGCAAGGATAACTCTGTCACACCAATCACTTTTTCCTCGCCAAGTGCTTGTAATATAGCGAATACTTTGAGTACAGAGGAAACTGAATCAGGAGTGTTTTCTATTTCAGACATTGTGAGTCCTAAAAAATGATTTATTGTTTCATTATATTTGAAATGCTACAAAAATTATAGCAATTAGCGATGATGATTCAATAAGATTAACGATTTTTCATCATGTAACGTGTTGCTAATCACAGTATTTTTAAATGAAAAATATCTAAATTTGATATTTTTTCTATGTGTATCACTTTGAATTTAAAGTAGATGGAGATAAATAGCTGTCATGGTTTTGTGTATGCTATTGGGTATCTGAGCACGCGATAACATGATGAGTACTTTATGGCTTTTTATGGATCTTCTTTAAACTTACTTTCTTATGCATTTTGAAAACAATAACAATGTCACAAAATTAATGAAATGTTGTTTTAAATCTTTTTAATTGAATCGATTTAAAATAAAATAACCTCACTGCTAATGTGAAAATGGAAAGCGCTATGGCTATCAATGTGGCTGTTATTGGCGAATGTATGATTGAACTATCCGAAAATCAGGCGAATATTGTACGCCATTTTGGAGGAGATACTCTTAATACTGCTGTTTATTTGACTCGCGCAAATCCTAATTTATCTGTTCATTATGTAAGTGCGTTAGGTACAGATTCAATGAGTAGTGCCATGTTAGAGCAATGGCAAAAAGAAGGCGTACATACTGAATTAGTCCAGAGATTAGACAATAAATTACCTGGACTTTATCTCATAAACACGGATAACCAAGGAGAGCGTACCTTCCATTATTGGCGTAACGATGCCGCCGCACGATATTGGTTACGATCACCAAAAGCCCCAATGATTTGCCAGCAACTGCTTGATTTTGATTATATCTATTTAAGCGGTATCAGCTTGGCGATTTTATCTCCGGAAGATAGAGAACTGCTTTTACAACAATTAGCTAAGTGTCGAGAAAAGGGGGTGAAAATCGCCTTTGATAATAATTACCGCCCAAGATTATGGGAAAGTCTCGATGCTACACAAAAAACCTATCAAGCTGTTTTGTCACTCACTGACTTGGCTTTTCTCACATTAGATGATGAATTTCTTCTTTGGGGGGATAGCGAAGAAGCACAATGTGTGTCTAGGACGATTGAATTTGGTGTTGGGGAAATCGTTATTAAAAAAGGCGCAGAACCTTGCCTCATTATACAGCAAGGACATTGTGATGAAGTTCCCGCCATAAAACTTGATAAGCAAAGTGTGATTGATACAACCGCCGCAGGTGATTCATTCAGTGCAGGTTATCTTGCTACGCGATTAGCGGGTGAGTCAGTTGTGATGTCTGCGCGTTATGCACACTTACTTGCAAGTACGGTTATTCAACATCGTGGTGCGATTATCTCAATAGTCGCGATGCCACATTCCTCAATAAAAGCGCCACTTATTCATTCAACGAGACACACTATGTCAACATTACTTGAACAACTTTCGGCACTAAAAATTATTCCTGTTATCGCAATTAAAAATGCAGATGATGTTGTCGCATTGGGTAAAGCATTAGTTGAAAACGGTATGCCCAGTGCTGAAATAACTTTTCGTACTCCTGCAGCTGCAGAAGCTATTCGACAGTTAAGAAATGAATTCCCGAAAATGATCATTTGTGCAGGCACAGTATTAACGAAAGCACAGGTTGATCAGGCAATTGAAGCCGGTGCGGATTTTATTGTGAGTCCGGGATTTAATCCTCGCATTGTGCAATATTGCCAGCAAAGAGGCATTCCTATTATTCCGGGTATTAACACGCCAAGTTTAGTTGAAGAGGCAATGGAACTAGGTATCAAGCTATTGAAGTTTTTCCCAGCAGAACTTTCAGGCGGTATTGGCATGCTCAAAGCGTTGAGTGCCGTTTATCCTGTCTCTTTTATGCCGACAGGCGGAGTTAATGCCAACAATGTGAAAGATTACCTCGCATTACCTCGAGTTGTTGCTTGCGGTGGTACATGGATGGTGCCTTCAGATCTCGTTGATAATCAAAAATGGGAAGAAATAGGCGCTCTTGCTAAAGAAGCAATGGCAGCTTTGTAATTAAATTTAAACACGGATTTAAGAGAGTAACCCGATGATCACTGGAAATTTAAAGCAACTCGATGCAACAATGCTGCCGCCCGCACTGTTAAAATTACTCACTCAAAAAGAGTTATCGTTAAACGCTTTGCAAGAGAAGAGTGAAGGGACATATAACATTATTAATAATGATGTTTTTTATATTATTTCCACACCGACTACCGATCGTGAAGAAAACTTAAAAAGTGAGTTTCATGACCATTATCTTGATATTCAAGTTGTGCTTAAAGGGCAAGAGATGATCTCTACTAGCACAACGATTACCTATCCTCATCAATACCAAGAAACAAAACCGGATCTGATTTTCTTAGATAACCCACCTATTACGACTCGTTTATTGCTCGATACTGGTGATTTTGCGATTTTTTATCCCGGAGAAGTTCATCGACCTACTTGTCAGGTAAATGCTTCGCAAAAAATTAAAAAGGTGGTTTTTAAAATCAGTAAAACATGGCTGGCAACCCAGTAATAACAACTAGGATCTTCATCCTATTATTCCCCATTCTAAATATGATTATCGGCTACTTTTCTGCTTAATAAGTAGCCGATAATTCAGCTTTTAAGCGAGTTTGTAGTTTATTCCAGAATATATATTTTCTATTTTTTTACTACTAAACTAACTTTTTTTGATAATTTAATGCTTTTTTATCAATATGTTACTATGTTTGTAAAATTGAAAATATAAAATTGGTAATCTATTTTCAAAAAATAGGAACGCCATTTCATTTTCTTGAATTCGATCACTGAAATATCGTCAAATTCAAGTAGCATTAACACTATCAAAATACGCAAACCCATAAGGGGTTCACATGCATACAATGAATGTTTTGCCTAAGTTATCTCTTATCAGCACCGTTGTAGTCGCTAGTCTTTTTTTAGCGGGATGTGGTGAAGATGACAAAACAGATAGTCCTGTTATTTTGAAAACGGCTTTTAACCAATCTGAAAAAAATCCTCAATACAAAGCATTGGAAGATTTTAGTCAAAAATTAGAAGCTGCTACGGGGGGTAAATATAAACTCGAAATTCATCCTAATGAATTATTGGGTGACCAACGTGCAGCCCTTGAATTAGTTCAATCAGGTGCCATTCAATTGGCCGTGGTTGCCAATCCCCTTGTTGAAAATTACAACAAAAACTTCTCTGTTCTGGCGATGCCTTACATCTATAACGACTCAGAACACCAAAGAAAAGTTTTTACAGGTGATATGTTAGATGGCCTATTTAGCTCAACCAAAGGAAATGGTTTCGAGGTACTTACTGCCTATACCGCAGGTGCTCGTAGTATGTATGTGAAAGGAACACCGGTTAAAACACCTGAAGATATGAAAGGAAGAAAGATCCGAGTCATGCAATCTGACACTATGGTGAAGATGTTGTCTTGTATGGGTGGAACTGGTGTTCCTATGGGACAGGGTGAGGTTTATTCCGCTATCCAACAAGGTGTTCTTGATGGCGCTGAGAATAATGAAATCACTTATGCTGACTTAAAGCAGTATGAAGTTGCACCGAATTTCTCTTATACCCGACATGTCATGGTTGCCGACTTACTTATCGCGAATGAAGCATTCTTAAATAAGATGAGCCCTGAAGATCAGGCGACTTTCCGTAAGTTAGCGAAAGAAAGTACGGTTACTGAGTTTAATTTATTTAACCAAGCGTTAGACACGGCTCGACAATCTGCTATTAGCCAAGGTGCAACATTTACTGAGGTTGATATCAAGCCATTCCAAGAGCGTTGTAAACCGCTGCAAGAATCGATGCTGACCACACCAGAACAGAAAGATATCTACAATAAGATCCGCGCATTAGTCAACTAATGCCGTTTGTTGCAAGGGGCTAAATTTTTAGCCCCTATTATAAGGATCAACCATGGAACCTTCAGAGAAATTACCCTCTTCAAACGACTCTAATACACCTGTTGCAAAAAAGGATTTTCATACTTTTTTAACAAGTATTAAGCTAAAAATAGATACCATCGTCGCTTATTTTTGTATTTTTCTTGTGGGTTTAATGACGATATTGGTGACTTACCAAGTTGTGACTCGTTACCTATTTAACGATCCTAGTGCAGTCAGTGAAGTGCTTTCTCGCTACCTCTTTATCTGGTTAATTTTAATTGGTAGTGCTTATGTATTTGGATTACGTGAACATATCGCGATTACGTTTATGCGTGATCGAATGCCCTATAAAGTTCGTATTAGCCTTGAAATTTTAGGTGAGTTTGCCACAACTGCTTTTGTGTTATTGGTACTCACTATTGGTGGTTACATCGGTATGAGCCGCCAAATGGGACAACTTGATTCGGCACTGCAAATCCCTATCGGGGTTATCTATGCAGCTATACCTATAAGCGGTGTTCTCTCTGTTTTCTATTGCTTATATAACCAATATGGATTGGTTAGACAACTTTCTTCAAAGCAAAAGGTGTAACCATGGATATTGCAATTGTTGTTGCCCTAGTCATGTTTATTGGTGCATTCCTTCTCTTATTTATTGGTACACCAATCAGCGTCAGTATTGGACTCTCTTCTTTCTTCGCCATGGCAATGATATTGCCTTTTGATGGCGCTATTTTAACGTCAGCTCAACGCGTGTTTGTGGGGTTAGACTCTTTCGCTCTGTTAGCCATTCCGTTCTTTATTCTGGCGGGTAACTTAATGAATAACGGCGGTATCGCTATTCGTTTAATTAACTGCGCTAAGTTAGTCAGTAACTTTTTACCGGGACCTTTAGCGCAAACTAACGTTGTTGCTAATATGCTATTTGGCTCAATTAGTGGCTCTGGTGTTGCTTCTGCGGCTGCGATTGGCGGTATTATGTCCCCAATCCAAAAGAAAGAAAATTACGATCCCGCTTTTAGTGCCGCAGTGAATATTGCATCAGCACCAACGGGTATGTTAATTCCACCAAGTAACACACTGATTGTTTATGCCACTGTTGCAGGGAGTGTTTCGATTACTGCGCTGTTTATGGGGGGCTATATTCCCGGTATTTTATGGGGACTGGGTGTGATGTTAGTGGCAGGTTTTATTGCTAAACGTCGCGGTTATGTGGCTGAAAAAAACACCATGAAAGGACAAGCATTTAAGCTCGTACTTGATGCTATTCCTAGCTTAATGATGATTGTGGTTGTTATCGGCGGGATCTTAGGTGGTATTTTTACTGCAACAGAAGCTTCAGCCATTGCGGTTGTGTACTCTTTAATCTTAGGTATGTGTTATAAAAATATCAAAATAAACCATTTGCCTACTATTTTCTTAGCCACAGCAAAAATGACGGCAATTGTTATTTTGATGCTTGCAACATCATCCATTATGTCTTGGGTAATGGCATTTACTAAAATACCTGCCATTATCGCATCAGGCTTACTCTCTTTTACCGATAGCTTCTTAGTTATCTTACTGATTATGAACTTGGTTTTACTGTTGGTTGGTACCTTTATGGACCCAACACCAGCAGTGTTAATCTTTACTCCAATCTTCCTACCGATTTGTGCTCAATTTGGTATGGACCCTGTTCAATTTGGTATCATGATGGTATTTAACCTTTCATTAGGTACGATAACACCGCCTGTAGGTCCTATTTTATTTACTGGTTGTAAGATAGGTGAAATTAAGATTGAAGGTGTAATTAGACCGCTATTACCTTTCTTTGCCGTGATTATTCTTGTGCTGTTATTAGTGACCTATATTCCTGCAATTTCTATGTTCTTGCCTCAAGCAATGGGATTGGTTGGGTAATATTGATAAAACTGCTAGGGGAAAAAAGTAATATAAAGTATCCAAAATAAAACAAGCCTGATCATAAAAAGGCTGTTATAAAACAAGAAAAAAGAGAGGGTCATTTGACCCTCTCTTTATGTTTAATAAGCTGTTTTTATCGGGGATCTGTTTAGCCAATCAATCCATGAATTAAAATAATTCCGATACAAATTGGACCAATATAACGCCAAACCAATAATAAGCATTGGCGTTTTACTCCTGAGATATTTTCAGGGATCAAGGCATTTGCTCTACGTGACCAACCAAAGATTAAACACATTGCGATACCGAACAGTGGCATCAAAATATTAGAAGTCAGGTAATCCAACAAATCAAAGACCGTTTTACCTGCGAATGTCACATCACTCATAGGGCCGAAAGATAATGAAACTGGAATACCCATCAGCATAATAGAGGCTGTAACCACTAACCCTGCACGACGACGAGTCCATTGAAAACGCATCTGTACATAAGCCACGATATGTTCAAGTAATGAAATTGCAGAGGTTAACGCCGCCATTAATAACAAGACAAAGAAAGTCACTGCTAAAATATTACCGCCGGGTAAGTTGGCAAAATAGACTGGCATAGTCATAAAGGTTAAACCAGGGCCAGCATTAGGCTCTAAGCCTGCGGCAGATAATGCAGGGAAAATCATTAATCCGGCAAGCACACACACCATACAAGATAAAATAACCACCCACATACTGGAGTTAGCAATACCTTTATTATCTGCTAAATAAGCACTGTAAGTGATATGAATGCCTAAACCGATAGACAGTGAGAAGAAGGCTAATCCTAATGCATCTAATACGCCTTGAGGGGTTAACTTACTAAAATCAGGGTATAAAAATAATTTTAAACCTTCAGAAGAACCGGGTAAGCTGATACCAACAATAATCAATAAAATCATAATGATAAATAACATTGGCATCATGATTTTGACGGCTTTTTCTAATCCACGTTGTACACCCGCTAAAACTACAAAACAGGTTAATCCAGCAAAGGCAAGGTGAGCCAAAATAGGCCATAAAGGATCACTAATAAAGCGGGTAAAAATACCCGTTAATTCAGCGCTATCTGTAATATTCAACTGGCCTGTTGCTGCCATAACGGTATAGCCAATTGTCCAACCACCTACAACACTATAAAAGCTATAAATACACCAAGAGCTGAATACACCAATAACGCCAATGATGACCCAATTGCGTCCCATCATTTTTTTAAAGGCATTAACGGCTTCTGCGTGTGTGCTACTGCCTAAGATATTCTCAGCCAGTAATACAGCAAGCCCAATAATGAAACTAAATAACAAAAAGACAATTAAAAATGCACCGCCACCATTATTGGCTGCGACATAAGAAAACTTCCAGATTGCGCCAATACCGATTGCCGATCCTGCGGCTGCTAAGATATGGCCGACTCTTGATGTCCATTGTTGACTCATTTTGCCCCCTGCTTCATTTGGTCTGTTATGGAAGGCATTGCCATACAATTGTTTATTGAGAAGACGTTGTCACTCATCATCCTTATGGTAAAACTCAACATCATAGAAACTCCCCTAAAAATAATTTCACCAGTAGGGGGCACAACAAAAAAGCCACCTGACTGGTGGCTTTTGCAAAAAAATGAACGCGCTTGGCCACCTAACGAAGGAGTAGTAGGTTTAGGCCTAGGAGTCGGTTATTGGTGTTCATATTCATCTTTTTGCTCTTTATTGAAATGGATATAATCGCAATGCAATATGAAATATTGTTTTTCAAAATGCGTATTTATTATTTATATCATAAATTCAAACTAAAGAAATAAATTTTATTAGAATCCAGTATTAATTTTTATTTCAAAGTGTTTCTCTGATGCTAATAACTGAAATCTGTAATGAATTATGATATTTAACTCTATTTGTGTAAGGTGAGCATCGGCAAAAATGTCGAAACAGTAATTAAATATTAATTTATTTTTGTATATTATTGATTAAATAGTAAAAATTAATTGGCATAATTCCTGCTTAGATAAAAGTTCTTTATGACTCTTTTACTCCCTAGTTAGGGGAAAGGATATCAAATGAACAAAATCAACTCCGTCTGTCCTTATTGTGGCGCTGGCTGCAAAATCAATCTCTGTGTCGAAAATGGTCGCATAATCAAAGCTGAAGGTGCCAATGGTGTCACCAATCAAGGAGAACTTTGCTTAAAAGGACTCTATGGTTGGGATTTTCTTAATGACAATAAACTGCTGACAGCCAGAATACATGAACCCATGATCCGCCGACAAAAAGGGGCTGATTTTGAAATTGTGAGTTGGAATGAAGCGATTCAATATACGGCAAAAAAATTACTGGAAATAAAAGAAAAATACGGTGCGAAATCCATCATGTGTACAGGATCTTCTCGTGGTACAGGGAATGAAACCAACTTTGTGATGCAGAAATTTGTTCGTGCAGTATTAGGTAATAATAATGTCGATTGTTGTGCTCGTGTGTGTCATGGGCCTTCTGTTGCTGGTTTACAAGAAACATTAGGCAATGGTGCCATGAGCAACTCTATTGCTGATATTGAAGATTCAGATTGCTTATTAGTCTTTGGTTATAACTGTGCAGACTCTCATCCCATTGTGGCGCGCCGTGTAGTTAAAGCAAAACAAAAGGGTGCTAAAATCATTGTTTGTGATCCTCGAAAAATAGAAACTGCCAAAATTGCTAACCAATATTTACCATTAAAAAATGGTACAAATATGGCGTTAGTGAATGCATTCGCATATACGCTAATTGATGAAGATCTTTATGATAAGGATTACGTCAGTCGCTATACCGAAGGTTTTGAAGAATATAAAAAACAACTCGCCGACTATAGCCCAGAAGCAGTACAAGATATTGTCGGTATCCCTGCAATTGAAATTCGTAAGGCAATGCGTACTTATGCGGACGCTAAAACAGCCACCATTATGTGGGGAATGGGCGTTACACAATTTGGCCAAGCAGTTGATGTGGTTAAAGGCTTATCTGGTCTTGCATTATTAACGGGTAATTTAGGTAAACCGCATGTTGGTGTTGCACCGGTTCGTGGGCAAAATAATGTTCAGGGTGCCTGTGACATGGGAGTTTTACCAAATATGTTTCCAGGATATCAATATGTCACTGATGAAAATGCGCGTGAAAAATTTGCCAAAGCCTGGAATATCCCTGTTGAACAACTTGACCCCGAAGTGGGATATCGTATTACCGAAGTACCGCATTTAGCCATTGAAGGCAAAGTAAAAGCGTACTACATCATGGGTGAAGATCCGCTTCAAACCGAAGCCGATTTAGGCCTAGTAAGAAAAGGCTTTGAAGCGCTCGATTTTGTCGTGGTTCAAGATATCTTTATGACTAAAACCGCCGAGCAAGCTGATGTGATTTTACCGTCAACCAGTTGGGGTGAACATGCAGGTATCTTTACCTGTGCAGATAGAGGTTTTCAGCGCTTTGAAAAAGCCATTGAGCCACGTGGCAATGTAAAACGAGATTGGGAAATCATTAGCTTACTCGCTACTGAAATGGGCTACCCGATGTCTTATGAAAATAATGAAGAGATCTGGAATGAAGTCCGAGCTTTATGTCCGCTATTTTTTGGTGTCACTTATGAAAAATTGGCGGGTTTAGCGCATATTCAATGGCCTTGTACTAATATCGAAGATGCAGGAACACCTTATTTATATTCAGGTAATCAATTCACCACACCATCAGGAAAAGGGCAGCTATTTGCTACACCATGGCGAGCACCGGCTGAATTGCCGGATGCAGACTATCCAATGATTTTATCTACAGTACGTGAAGTGGGGCATTACTCCTGTCGCTCAATGACAGGTAACTGTAAAGCATTGGCTTCACTTGCAGATGAACCCGGTTATGTTCAAGTTCACCCTGATGTTGCCAAAGAAGCGGGTATTCGTGATCAAGAGATTGTTTGGGTTGAATCTCGTCGAGGTAAGGTTATGTCTCGTTGTAATGTGAATGAGACAATCAATAAGCAAGCGATTTATATGACCTATCAATGGTGGATTGGGGCATGCAATGAGTTGACTCAAGATAATCTTGATCCTGTATCAAAAACACCTGAAACAAAATATTGTGCAGCTAAAGTGATTAAAATAGCCGATCAAAAATGGGCAGAAAGCCAAGTTTCTCAGCACTATCATACAATGCGAAGCCGTTTGATTAACTTAGTAGAGCAAGCAAAAACAGCAGCACATTAAATTGAGTGTTTATTCAAAATAGAAATGGAGACGATTAAGTCTCCATTTTTTTCTCACATCTATTTTATAAAAACAAAAGCAGTTGATTATTTTTGGTTTAATTTGCTTTCTGCTTCTTTTTTCTCTTCTTCTAAGATCTCACGATACCAACGTGGATGGTGCTTTTTCGCCCACCCCCGAGTTACCCAACCTTCAATCATGCTACGAATAGATCCTTTCACCCAGAATGCAGCATAAGCATGAACAAATACCGTTATGATAAGCAAAATAGCTGACAGTGAATGAGCCAGTAAGGCAATGCGAATAACCGGGATAGAGAAATAGTCCGCGAAATAAGGACGCCAAATCATCACACCACTGACTGTAAGCACAATAAGGCTGATACTTAATGTCCAGTAAATGCCTTTTTGACCTAAGTTGTAATGGCCAATATCACCAGCTTCTTCGTTTTGTAGCACTTTGTGGATATTTTTTGCCCATACTAAGTCGTCTTTATCAACAAAGTTATGTTTTAGATATCGAAAAAACATAAAGATAAAGAAGAACACCATCGCAACACCTGCAAAAGGATGCAGTAAGCGTGAAAGCTGTGGTGTACCTAAAATATTCATAAACCAGTTTAGAGATGGAAAGAAAAAGCCCAATCCGCTAAAGGTAGTAAAGATAAAGAAAATCGCCACAACCCAGTGATTAATACGTTCTGAGGCAGTATGACGAAGGATTTTATCGCTTTTCTTCTTCATTATTTCTGCTCCTCTTTATTCACTGAATTTTGTGATGCTTCCATCTCTTTTTGTGCCTCTTCTTCATCTTCTTCTGTGGTGTGGTTAGGGCCAATACCTAAGTAATGGAATATTGCACCTGCAAAGGTGGCTGCAAAACCAACTGCCGCTAATGGTTTCCAAATACCTTTCCAGAATTTAACCGTTGAGCTAATTTCTGGGTTTTCTGGTAAGCCATGATACAAATTAGGTCTATCCGCGTGATGAAGTACATACATAACGTGAGTTCCACCAACCCCTTGAGGGTCATATAAACCCGCATTGTCATAACCGCGTGTATTCAGCTCTGCGACTCGTTCGTTAGCAAGATGCGTCATTGCTTCTTTAGAACCAAAATGAATTGCCCCTGTTGGACAGGTTTTTACGCAAGCTGGCTCTTGACCGACTTCAACACGATCAACACACAGCGTGCATTTATAAGCGCGATTATCTTCTTCATTAATGCGAGGAACATCGAAAGGACAGCCCGCAATACAATAACCACAACCAATACAGTGCTCTGATTGGAAATCAACAATACCGTTAGCGTATTGAATGATGGCACCTTCTGCTGGGCAGGCTTTTAAACAACCCGGATCAGCGCAGTGCATACAGCCATCTTTACGAATTAGCCACTCTAATTTGCCGTTTTCTTCAACTTCAGAAAATCGCATCACGGTCCATGATTTAGCGGTTAAATCCATCGGGTTATCATAAACACCGACGTTAAGACCCACTTTATCGCGAATATCGTTCCATTCTGAACAGGCAACCTGACAGGCTTTACAGCCAATACAGGTAGTAACATCAATCAGTTTTGCCACTTCTTCTTTAAAATCACGTACCTGTGGTGCTGGCGTGAGGGAATTAGTAGCAGAACGACGAATAATATCTTGAGATTGCAATGACATCAGTTTCCCCTTATGCCTTTTCGATATTGACTAAAAACGCCTTATATTCAGGTGTGAATGAGTTTGCATCACCCACAGATGGCGTTAATGTATTGGCAAGGAAACCTTTACGTGTTGCTCCCTCAAAGCCCCAGTGACAAGGAATACCGATAGTATCAACAACTTTGCCATTTATCGTTAGAGGTCTAATACGCTTAGTCACCACGGCTTTAGCTTTGATATAGCCACGCTTAGCGCTGACTTTAACTTCATCACCTTGAACAATGCCTTTACGTGAAGCAAGTTGTTCACCAATTTCAATAAATTGATCCGGTTGTGCAATGGCATTAATTAATGAGTGTTTTGTCCAGTGACGGAACAACTCAGTAATTGAGTAGGTTGTTGCCACATAAGGGAATTCATCTGCTTTACCTAAATGTTCAGCATCGTAGCTGTATAAGCGAGCAACAGGGTTACGAGAAACTTTCGGGTGCAGAATATTATCTTCTGTTGGCGATTCAAACGGTTCGTAGAATTCAGGGAATGGACCATCAGCCATTTTATCAACCGCAAACAAGCGTCCCATACCTTCGGGTTGCATAATAAAGGGACCTACACCACTATTAGGCGCGGCATTACTATAATCTGGTACATCAGGGCCAACCCATTGATTACCATTCCATTTGATAAGCTGACGTTTTTCATCCCAAGGCTGACCTTGTGGATCAACCGATGCGCGGTTATATAACACTCGACGGTTTTGTGGCCATGCAAAAGCCCAACCCGGGGTACAACCTAATCCGGATGGATCAGCGTTATCGCGGTTCGCCATTTGGTTGCCTTTTTCGGTCCAGCAACCGGAATAAACCCAACAGAAACTTGCCGTTGAGCCGTCTGATTTCAGTTGATGGAAACCATCAAGTTGTTGTCCTTTTTTAAACAACAATTTGCCTGTTTCATCATAGATATCTTGCAGAGCTTGACCATTTGCTTCTTTCGCCACTTCTTCTGGCTGTGGATCGTAAGGGTCAACGTAGTTCCAAGAGAGATTCATGATAGGCTCAGGACATACGCCACCTTCTTCACGATAAAGCTCGCGCAGACGCATTAATAAATGCCCTAAAATTTTACCATCATGCCATGCTTGTGCAGGTGGTTTAGCACCAGCCCAGTGCCATTGTAGCCAGCGGCCTGAGTTTGCAATCGAGCCATTTTCTTCAGCAAAACATGAAGAAGGTAAACGGAAAATTTCAGTTTGAATATCTTTTGATGAAACTTCATTCATTTCGCCGTGATTTTGCCAAAAATTAGAAGATTCAGTCACGAGTGGATCAATGACAACCATATATTTCAGCTTGGCTAATGCGGCACTACATTTATTCTTGTCGGCAAAAGCGGCTAATGGGTTAAAGCCTTGAACGATATAACCATTCATTTTGCCATCAATCATTAATTGGGTTTGTGCCATGATGTCATAGCTTTTATCCCATTTTGGTAACCAGTGATAACCCCACTCGTTTTGTGCTGTTGCATGTTCACCCCAGAAGCTTTTTAGCAAGCTAATAAAGAAATCAGGCGTTCTTTTCCAATAGTTAACTTGGTCTGCAACCACGGCTTTTGGTGTGACTTGGGATAAATAAGTTTCTAATGATGTCTGTTTTTCATTAGGAAGAGGCATATAACCTGGTAGGTTTAATGATAATAAGCCCAGATCACTATAACCTTGAATATTCGAGTGCCCACGTAACGCATTCACACCACCACCCGGCATACCCACGTTACCTAATAATAACTGGATCATACCTGCTGCACGGATAGTTTGAGCGCCACCTGTATGGTGTGTCCAACCTAGGGCATACAAAATAGTTGAGGTTCTGTCTTTTACACTGGTAGACGCAAGCGCTTCACAGATATAGGTGAAATCTTCTAAAGGTGTGCCACAAAGAGTGGTAACAATCTCAGGGGTATAACGTGAAACGTGCTGTTTTAAAAGATTCCACACACAACGAGGATGTTGCAGTGAATTATCTCTTAATGCTAAACCATTCTCATCAAGTTCATAGTGCCATGAGGTTTTATCATAGTTTTGATTTTCTTTATCAAACCCACTGAAAAGGCCTTCATCAAAGCTAAAATCTTCACGCACAATTAAAGAAGCATTGGTATAGGCTTTCACATATTCATGCTGAATTTTATTGTGTTCGATAAGGTAATGAATAACACCTAATAAGAATGCAGTATCAGAGCCAGCGCGAATAGGAGAGTAAAGATCGGCAACGGCAGCACTGCGGTTAAAACGGGGATCGACAACGATAACCTTCGCATTGTTCTTAATTTTAGCTTCGATAACCCATTTAAAACCGACAGGGTGCGCTTCAGCAGGGTTACCGCCCATGATCAGTACAACGTTAGCGTTTTTAATATCAACCCAGTTATTGGTCATTGCGCCACGACCAAAAGTTGGCGCTAATGCTGCGACGGTTGGCGCATGGCAAAGTCTTGCCTGACAATCGATAGCAATCATGCCTAATGAACGGGAAAATTTATTATCTAAAATTCCAGTTTCGTTACTGGCAGCAGAAGAACAAAGCATACCGGTTGTCAGCCAGCGGTTAACTTCCTGCCCTTTTTCATTATGGGTAACAAAGTTTTCATCACGATCTTTTTTCATCAGACGGGCGATTTTATCAATCGCTTCATTCCATGAAATGCGCTCCCACTTATCAGAGCCAGGTCTACGATATTCAGGATATTTCAGGCGATTTTCACTATGGATATAATCGACAAGCCCAGCACCTTTCGGGCATAAAGAGCCACGGCTAACAGGATGATCAGGGTCGCCTTCAATGTGATAAATACTTTTATCGACATTCTTTGCGCCATCCCCAAGGCTATACATCAAAATACCGCAACCTACAGAGCAATAAGTGCAGTTATTACGAGTCTCGACTGAACGTAATAATTTATATTGGCGAGCATTCGCAATAGATACTTCAGGTGCCAAGCCGAGTAATGCAGCAGATGTGCCTGCCATACCGCCAGCACAGATCTTAAAGAAAGACCTACGACTGATTTGCATCAGTGTCTCCTTGATAAATTGATAAATAACATCCGTCCCGGGCGTTTAAAAAACGTCCAGTAAAGATACGATTTCATTTTTCAATCATTCAAGACAGACCTGAGTATCGTTTTGTGAACTCAATGTGATGAACTACTACTTAAAATGACGAGGAAATTATAACGAGTAAAAAAAATAAATCCATAGTAACAATATGGATAAATAATTGTATAAAAAATAACAAGATGAGGTGAAATTACCGAAGAACCATAACCTTTGATTCTTTTATGTACAGATTATCTGAAATGGGATTTTTATATAAAAAATAAGGTACTTCTAATGTGGATTAATTGGCTATTTTATTTTGCACCTTTATTGACTAAATAATAACTAAAATTAAATATTTTTTGTTTTATCTATCTTTATTTGAGCTTCTAAATAAAAACACATATACGGCATCGCTTTCTCACTAAGAATAATTACTTAAAATAAATTTACTTATTTTAAGTGTAATTAATAAGATGATATTGCCGTTTGTCACTAATTTAATGATTACTTCTCAATGTTATTTATTTGGTCTTTAATATAACTAATTGATATTATTAAATTAATATTAATCTCGCCTTTGAGTGGTAACGATAAGGACATTTATTTTTAAGAAAAATGACATTGATTAATTTAAATACTAATATTAAATTTAATTAAACAAACTTAGCGGGATATTAGAAAGACTTTTATTATTGAGCTTTATAAAGGGAATATTTATGAGCGTAATAGATATAGCAAAAGTAAATTTATCACATAATCGCTATCAGCTAGCCATAAAAGGCAATAATATTCCTATGGATGTGGAGTATTTTTTTGGCGATGAAGCAATTAGTGAAATTTACTCTTATCATGTTACTTTTACTTGCCAAGAACATGATTTACAGCCCTTAAATTTATTACGCAAAAGTACAACGCTTACTTTTTTACCTCCTCTTAACATAGACATTAGCACACTAACTCAATCACCTTTTTCCAAACGTATTCATGGTGTAATAACAGACTTTCAGCGTTTATCAGGCTCTAAAGACGAAGCGCGATATCAGTTAATTATTCAGCCTCGGTTTTCTTTATTGCGCCATCAAATTAGAACTCATCGCTTTTTTATTAATCTTTCAATACCAGACGTGATTAAAAAAATTCTTGAAGAACATGGTTTTGAAAACTGGGAATATGAATTTGCTCTTAAGCATGAATATCCTAAGCGTGAGCAAATAAATCAAATTAACGAAAGCGACTTACAATTTATTGAGCGATTATTAAGTGAGATTGGTGTTTTTTATACTTTTCAACTTCATGAAGAAACGCAAACGGAAGTGATTCACTTTGGGGATAAACAAAGCCAATATCAATTTGAAAAACAACTTCCTCTTAATAGCCCCTCAGGGATGAGTGATAGTGGTGTTGAAAGTGTTTGGGGATTATCTTTACGCCATCAAGTGGTTGAACACAGCGTAATAACCAAAGACTACAACCCTCGTTTATCACAAGATACGTTACTTTCTGCTGTTAGTGATATGACAAGAGGCGAAGGTGATGGGAGTAACTATGGTGATGTCTATCATTATCGTGCGCGTCATTTAACGCGAGGGGATAAGCTTATTCCTGAAGCTGAAACTGCCAACTTTTGGGCGCGTTTAGATCATGAACGTTTTTTATCGCAACAGATACAATTAAAAGGTAAAAGTAGTGCATCAGATTTATCACCATTACTGGTGCTAAATATTAAAGACAATCAACAACCCTCAACACTTCCTCTGATATTTCAATCATCTATTTTATTAACTCAACTGCATTTTGCTGGTGGGCGTGATAAAGCCTTACAAGTCTCTTTTGATGCAGTACCTTACAGTGAAACCTTGTGTTGGCGTCCCAAACTCAAACCTCGTCCTGTGATCGCGGGCACTATGATGGCTCGGGTATCAAGTGCGAAAGACAATGATATTTATGCCCATCAAAACGAGGATGGATATTATTGGGTTTGCTTCGATGCTGACCGTGATAATCATGAAAAGAAAACAGGCTATGAAAGTATGCCCGTTCGTTTGGCGAAACCTTATGCTGGTGATACCTATGGAATACATTTCCCTTTAATTCAAGGCACTGAGGTTGCCATTGCTTTCCATGAAGGTGATCCCGATCGTCCTTATATTGCCCATGCATTACACGACTCTCGTCATCCTGATCATATTACTGATAAAAATAACACTCGAAATATTATTCGCACGCCAACAAATAACAAATTGCGAATGGAAGATAAACGGGGTGAAGAACATATTAAATTAAGTACAGAATATGGTGGAAAAACTCAACTTAATTTAGGTCATCTTGTTAATAGTGGACGTGAAAAACGGGGTGATGGTTTTGAGCTACGTACAGATAGTTGGGGCGCAATCCGTGCAGGTAAAGGGTTGTTTATTAGTACAGATTTGCGGGCTAAAGCTTCATCAGAGCAACTTGATATTCGTGAAGCACAGCAGCAATTAGAAGATGCGTTACATTTAGTTTCGTCCTTAAAAGAAGCTGCTGAAATTGCTAAAGCGGAATTAGCCGATCTTGCGGCACAGCAAAAATTATTAAGCCAGTCGATTGATGAAATGAAGCAAGCGGCGATGGTATTAAGCTCACCTATGGGTATTGCACTTACATCACCCAAAACGGTGCAATTAAGCAGTAATGAAAATATTACGATATCAGCACAAAGGCAGACAGATATTTCTGTTGGTAAAAAAATTACTTTAGCAGCAGGTGAGGTGATTAGCTTATTTGCCCAACGAATGGGCATTAAGGCTTTTGCGGCACAAGGGAAAGTCGAGTTACAAGCGCAAGGGGATGAGATGCATTTATCTTCCTTAAAAGATATGACTGTGACAAGTCACGCAGGTAAAACCATTATTGCGGCAAAAGAAGAGTTATTATTGACCTGTGGTGGTGCATTTATTCGTTTAAAAGGAGGGCAAATTGAATACGGTAGCCCGGGTAATCAAACCGTTAAAGCGAGTAATTGGATTGTTGATGGCCCCGACCGTATGGATATTAATCACCCTAATTTTCCTCAATCGATACCCAAACAATCCCTTCGTTTCCAATTAAGTTCTTCACCATTAAGCCCAACTAAAGTCCGTGCATTCGAGCCTTATACGCTCTATGCCAATGGTGCGTTATTAACCAAAGGGCTAACGGATAAAAACGGTAATATTTTTATTGAACATGAAATTACCACTGAAAAATACCGTATTGAATTAATTGATGGCGAATGCTTTGACATCAATATCGTTAATGATGGGGAAGAGCGTGAACAAGATGAAATCTCAAAACAAGGATTTAGAACCCTAGCGCCATCCTCTCAGATGATAGATAAGCAATATGCGGGCAGCACACATCAAAATATATTTCATCAATTACTCAATGAACTCCGATCAGGGAAGAGTAAAAAATAATTAAGGTGATGATATGACAAAAGAGACTACGCCACTAAAAACACCACAAATCATTAATTTGGTACCTTCTCAAGGTGCTAGCTCTGTTATTACAAATGAATGGTTTATTCGCGAAGGATATCCCCCTGTGGCAGCAGGATTTGCGCCTCTTATTAATGGTGAAAGAACTTTTAAAGCATTAGCCAATGCGATTAAGGAAGCCAATAAAAGTATTAATATTGCTATATGGGGATTTCAAGCCTCAATGTGTTTTACCCGAGTAGGAACAAAAAAAGGTTCTGAACGAATTGGAGAACTACTGAAAGATGCAGCCGAACGTGGGGTAACTGTGCGACTTTTAGTCTGGTTTAGTGAACTAGGAAACCGATTTGATCCTCAATTCCCTGGTTGGGACGCATACAGTACAACTCGCACGGATAAAAATATTTTTGGTGAGTATGTTGATGGTTATGGCGCACAAGGAAAACGAGTTTCTTATGAAACTAAAAAAGATTATGAATATGATAAAAAATGGCATTTTGACGTCAAACACCAAAATATAGGTTTAGATAAAAAAACAGGTCAGAAAAAACTATTTGTTGAACGTCGAGCTTTTAATTGGGGGAATGATAGGGCATCAGCTCAAGCCCAATTAGAAGAAAACTCGTTTAAAACATCAGGAATACATGAGTTTTTACTTTCTAATTTTCCTACGCATCACCAAAAGTTCGTTATTATTGATTATGAAGAAGCTGAAAATGCCGTTGGTTTTATTCTGGGGCACAATATGGTCTCAGGCTATTGGGATAATGATGCGCATGATGGTGTACGCAAAGAAGCATATGTAGGGCGAGATGGAGATAGACCGTGGCAAGATACATCATCGTGTGTTTGTGGCGGGGTGCTTGCTCATCTTTATCATAGTTTTGAGCACGCATGGATAAAAGATGTTGGTGCTGATTATGACTTAATGCAAGGTTCTGCAATTACAGCAGAAGATCATCAATTGAATTTGGCTCGAATGGAGGTGCTAAATAAAAAATTAGAATTAGACAGCCAATTTCCATTACAACCCACCATGGGACAAATATCCCGCACTCAACCTCAGTATCAAATATTTGAAGTTGAAGAAGTTTATAATAACGCTGTAGCTTTAGCGCGAAATTATATTTATATGGAAAACCAATATTTTCGTTATCCCCCTTTGGCTAAGAAACTAAAAAAAGCGGTTGAAGAAAGGCGAACGGCTGGCTGTAAAGATACTCTTTATTTATTTGTGGTTACTAATACGACAGCCCTAAAAGAAATGGAAGTGGGAAGTTTTAATACTTACCGAATGCTAGATGAGTTAGAACGACCCGATTTAACGCCTAATTTCCATAGAAAAAGTAAAGGTCTTTCTAAAAAAGCTGAAGTAAAAGCAAAAAAAATAGAAGGATTAGAAACGGTGATTTGTACATTGGTTTCACCCAATCCAGATATAACACAAACATCTCTTTGGCAACCGACTTATGTTCATAGCAAAGTCTTAATGGTAGACGATGTTTTTATGACAATCGGTTCAAGCAATATTAATTATCGCAGTATGCGATTTGATAGTGAATTAAATATTAATTTACAAGATACCGATTCAGTCGGATTTATTAAATCAATGCGGGAGTTTTTATGGCAACTCCATTCTGGAGGTATATTTGATAATATAAAAAGAGAGTTTACAAAGTGGAATTTAATTATTTCAAGAAATAAACTAGATAAAAAAACCGAGTCATATATAAAACCATTTCAGCCATTAATTCAATTTTTAGATGAGAATAGATCATGGTCAAAGAAAGAATAATAAATCATTATCAGTTTATTTTTATGTTAATAATTACTCTAAGTTTATTATTTATTTCTGGCTGTGGAGCGAAAAATAAAATGCATGAAAACCTGAAAAATTTCCAATTTACGTGTCTCCATGAGGCAGATGTTTTTCCGCCATTAGATCCTGAAGCCGATACATGGTTTAAACAAGCCGTACAACTAAGCCGACAAGATAATCCCGATTTAAAACGTATTGCTCAACTCTATCGCCAAGCCGCGGAAAAAGATCACTATATAGCGATAGGTAATTTACAGGTAATGATTTCCGAAGGCGATGCAGAGCCGGTTGCAGGTAAATTACCACAAGAAGAAGTCATTGATTTAGTAGAACGTTTAATCAACATGGAGATCCCTTTTGGTTACTACATTATGGGGACCTATTTACAAGAGGGATATGGGGTCGAACAAGATGAAAATGCGGCATTTAGTTATATGTTAAAAGCCGCCATTATGGGTAATCCTGAAGGACAATATGTGATTGGAGATAAATTTATGGATGCCCAAGTACCTGAGCTTTATCGCTTAGATTTAGGGCGAGCAATGCTAGATTGCGCTTCCAAGCAAGGATTTAGTAAAGCTTCTTTTGAGTTAGGATTACACTATGTAGCTGCCGAAAATAATTATACCAAAGCATTATTTTATTTACAGGAAGGTGCTAAACAAGGAAACACATTGAGTTTGTTTTTATTATCACAGTCTTTTAAAACTACAGATATAAATAATAGGCTCTATTATTTAGGACAAAAAATTGATTTAGAACGTGTAAGACGTTATGACCTAATTAGTGATGAAATAGATAATAATCCCCGCGCTAAATTCCCTGATATCGATAAAATTGTTCCTTTACCTCCTGCGCCTTTACCGGAATGGAATGGCACCTTTGAATATAAAAAACAGGCGCAATAATCATGAAGAGTAATGGGCTAAATATAAACAGGACGCAGAAGAGAATAAATAAAATTATCATCGTTAGTGTGGCCTTTTTATTTAGCCTTTTATTATTTGGTTGCCAGTCTGTTCATCAGAACCTTAAAAATTTCCAATTTACTTGCCTTCATGAAGCGGATATTTTCCCGCCATTAGATCCTGAAGCCGATACATGGTTTAAACAAGCTGTACAACTGGATAGACAAGATAATCCTGATTTAATACGTATTGCTCAACTCTATCGCCAAGCCGCGGCAAAAGATCACTATAAAGCTATAGGCAACTTGCAACTGATGGTGTCAATTGGTAAGGCTGAGCCTGTTGCAGGCAAGTTACCACAAGAGGAAGTGATTGATTTAGTAGAACGTTTAATCAACATGGAAATTCCTTTTGGTTACTACATTATGGGGACCTATTTACAAGAAGGCTATGGGGTCGAACAAGATGAAAGTGCCGCATTTAGCTATATGTTAAAGGCTGCCGTGATGGGTAACCCTGAGGGGCAATATGTGATTGGAGATAAATTTATGGATGCCCAAGTACCTGAGCTTTATCGTTTAGATTTAGGGCGAGCAATGCTAGATTGCGCTTCCAAGCAAGGGTTTAGTAAAGCTTCTTTTGAATTAGGTCTCAATTATGCGTTGGCTGAAGGCAATTATACAAGAGCTTTATTTTATTTACAGGAAGGTGTTAAACAAGGGCATACATTAAGTTCATTTCGATTATCTCAAGCTTTTAGAACTCAAGATATTAATGATCGAGCCAATTATTTAGGGCAGCAACTAGATTTAGAACGTGTTAGACGTTATGATTTAATTAGTGATGAAATAGATAATAATCCCCGCGCTAAATTCCCTGATATCGATAAAATTGTTCCTTTACCTCCTGCGCCTTTACCGGAATGGGATGGCACCTTTGAATATAAAAAACAGGCTCAGAAATAAGTAAAAATATGTTGTTTGATTAGTGTTTGATTATTATTGAGGATAAACATATGCGAGCATTTATACGATTAGGCGATAAAACATCACATGGTGGTGAAGTTATTTCGGCATCAGGTTCTGTTGTGTATGGTAAGGCAGTAGCTTTAGTCGGTGATAAAGTTAATTGCCCTAAAACAGGACACGGTATAAATGCTATCTTGCCGGGTAAGACAAGAATAACGATGATTGGTAGAGAAGTTGCATTAGATGGATTTATCACTGAATGTGGTTGTCGGTTAATTTCAAGTCTATCCTCTGCAGGAGAAAAATAGATGATAAGCTGGAATGTACCCAAAATAGAGTATCCCGAAGAGCCTAAAATGCTCAATATTTTATTATGGATATTAATCTGTGGTATTGTCGCATGTAGTGGTTTTTTTATCGGAATTTCTTTATCTACAAATGGCTATTTAGATCCATCTTGGGACAATATTAAACTTATTCTTCTATTCTCTATTATCCCCATGTTCTTTGTGGTACTTATTCGACTACTTGTTCATTTTATTGTTTTATTTAAATATCAATCTATCTGTGAAGAGTTAAATAACTGTTTTTATCAATGGACGGTTTGGGCTGAGAAAAATATTATTTTACTGACATCATCGAGAGTTTCAGAAATTGATGAACAAAATAAAAATATTATTCTTTCTAAATTAACACCAAATAAAAATAATCAATTATTACCTGAACTTCTTAAATCTCGCCCTTTATGGGAAAAAAGTGAAGAAATTACTAAAGCATTATTAACGCCTATATCCAAATATTACCAAGAACATCGTCTCTCAACTCCTATTAATATTCTTTGGCATGTAAATACAGAAAATAGTGATGTTATTGAAATAGATTGGGCTCACGTTATTCAAGAACAAGTCGCCAATTTAGCGTTTAATGTTGCTAAAGTTGAACCATTACCTCAAACACATCTAACTAAATGGCTATCCACTTTATATGATGAGGCGCTAACTGATGAACTCTATATTGTTTTATCCATTCAGTTTGATGTGAACAACGCCAGTGAAGAGGCTTGTTGTTTATTATTATCTTCTCCTTCATTTCCAGAATTAAAAGAGATCTCAAGATATAGTAAATTACTTCGCCCAATTGTATGTGATACAGGTTCTTTATCAGAAGCTTTAGAGACACAATCTGAATTGCAGTTTAAGGGTAAGAATGCACAAGCATTATGGTGCTGCGATTTAAATGAAAAGAATAAAGAAGAAGTCATCATCAATTTTATTAAGCAGAATACAGATTTCTCATTAGAGAGAATTTTTGATACAGAAATGATGTTAGGTAATGCAGGTGTGGCACGATATGCCATGGCAATTTCTTTATCATCACTTGATTTACCTGATCGGCTTTTAGTTTCTCAGTTAGGGAGTAAACTCTATCTTCAGCGGATCAGTTCAAAGTAATCGTGGCGCTATTTATTCAGATAATCTGAGGTACTGTTGTTATCTTAATAGCTAAATGGCGATAATAAATAATGAGAGTTTAAAGACTTTAAGAGGGGCGGAGTGAGTTATTCTTTCTTAACACAAGCAACACTCAAAAAACTGGCAACGGGCAAAATTTGGCAACGACAAGTTAATGATGAAAGTATTATTGATGTCAGCTTAAATGCAGGGAAATTAATGATTTCTCAGCCTGAAATTGAGGAAAGCTTTATTCCTTTTAGTCAAAAACTAATAGTTTATTGTGAACAGCTTGCGCTTAAATTTCCATTTATTGAATTGACTCAACCACAAGAATTTCATTCCACATTATTAACAATTTTTAATCAACAAAATGAGCAGTTTAAACTGCAACGACCCGTATTATTATCGTGGTGTCATGAGATTGCAAAAATCTTTAATCAAATAAAAAGTATCGAAATTTTATTTAATAATGTTGTACTCACATCCAATGGCAGTTTGATATTAACGGGTATCTCAGAGGAATTAACACTTTTTAGGCAGCAAATTTATCAGCAAATCCCAATTGAGAGTGTGCTTCATAAAGACATTATTCATATCACGCTTGGGCGATTATGTGAAAATACGTCATCAGCAGAGATGAAGCAGCTTTATGATGAGCTAGAGCAAAACCGATCATCATTAATACATCATGCGATTAATACCCCAATTATTATTCGACATCCAAAATTTGTGGTAAGTAAAGGTTCGCTTTCATCTGAAGTGCAATTGGGTTTAACGATGGAATTTAATCAGTTATGGCCATTTCGGTGCTATTAATATTAAGTATTAAATGGCTATCCATCTTTTTGTGACTAAAGCGATATGGTTAATTAGTATATAATCCAGCGATTCTTTTTATTCGGATTATGTGTTTGGATTATGAATGTAAAATATCGTGCTGATGTAGATGGTTTAAGAGCGGTCGCTGTTATTCTGGTTATCCTTTTTCATTTGGATAATCGCTTAATTCCATCAGGGTTTATTGGTGTTGATATTTTCTTTGTGATCTCTGGTTTTTTGATTTCACTGATAATTAAAACTTCATTGTCACAAGGTAATTTTTCATTTCGTGATTTTTATAATCGTCGATTATGGCGATTACAACCACTTTATCTTGTTGTATTAATTTCAGTTCTAGTGATTTCTGGGCTTTTTTACCTACCTAGTGATTATTTAGATATTACAAATAGCGAGAAATATGCCTCCGCCTTTCTCTCTAATAAATATTTTGCGAGAGCGACAACCAGCTATGCTGCGCAAGATGCACTCTTTTTACCGTTATTGCATACATGGTCTTTAGCGATAGAGTGGCAATGGTATCTTTTTTTACCTTTTGCACTTTATTTTCTACATAAAATCAATGCAAAAGAAAGGGTTAATCATTTTTATCCGGTGGTGTTAGTCACAGCTATTTCATTTGTTCTGGTGTTTTATTACCAAAAAGATCAACCGAAAAATTACTATTATTTTAGTACGCGGATCTTCGAATTTATGTTGGGAGCTTGTGTTGCCTACTTCCCAATAAAGATAAAACTTAATCGAAGAATAAATGATGTTATTAGCTTAATTGCGCTAGGTGTTATTCTTTGGATCGCATTCCAAAACGATATTATTGCAGGTTATCCGAACCTTAATACGCTGTATGTTTGTCTTGGTGCGGCACTAATTATTTATACCGGACAACATGGAAGTATTATTGAAAAAATACTCTCGTTAAAGCCAATTGTGATCGTTGGGTTATTATCTTACTCACTCTATTTATGGCACTGGCCATTATTTGCTGTTGCACGCTATGTTGGTGTGTTTAATACAGAACTGCAAAAGGGATCGATGTTAGCATTAACCTTATTGCTATCGATTAGCTCTTATTTTCTGATTGAAAAACCGTTTAGAAGAAAGCGTTTAACCTTTAAATATTCCATCACTTTCTTGTTAATTGTTCCTATTTTATTCGCTTTAGGGCTAAATGTATTGAATGAAAGATACCAAGGTATTGGAGCAAGGCTTGGTCAAAATTACGTTAATTTAGAAGCTAAGTTGAATCAGTTTGATTATCCCAATCGAACTAAATGTATGAATTTTGAAGCCACTGATCCAGATAAAATGTGCCATATTGGTGAAGTAGGAAGTCAGAAAAAAGCCTTTTTATTTGGTGATTCTCATGCAAATCATTATTGGGGCTTTATGGATATTTTGGGTAAAGACGCCAAGATAGATGTATATGCACAAGCAACTTCATCGTGTATTACGCTTCCTAATATTTATCTTTATGACTGGTCTAATCATAAAAATACAGTTTATCAACGTTGTTACGATCAAACGGCGAAATATTATCAACTTATCAAGAATAGCCACTTCGATTATGTAATATTTGGGCAAGTTTGGAATAATTACGCGTCAAATCATGTCATTAATAAGATAGGTGATGTTAGAACCGTTGAAGAGTCTCGCAAACGCGTTGAGAAAGCGATGCGTGAAGCGCTTGATATAATTATTGCCACAGGAGCTAAGCCTGTTTTTATTAAAACAGTTAATTCTATGCCAAGTGGTTTTATGACCTGTTTTTATGAAAATGCAAAATTAAGAAAGGATTTTGCAGATAATAACTGTAACCCAAAAAACTATAAAGGTGAGGGAAACACATGGATGAATCAGTTATTTGTTAAGTTAAAAAAGGATTATCCAACTTTAATTATCATCGATCCTAAAGATGTGCAGTGTGATAAAAATATCTGTCTAACCGATATAGAAGGTGTGCCAGTGTATCGTGATGTGGGACATATTACAGACTATGCTTCAACAATTTTTGGCATGATGTATTTAGAACGTTTTGGTAATCCGTTAAAATATAAAGAGTAATAACTAAATTTCTGTTAAGGCAATGCCCGATAAAATAAACGATTTTATCAGGCGTTGCCTTATGATCATGATAATAGGTTTAGAAAATTGAGATATGGTATTTAAATTTCAATATTATTAGCTTTTATCCAAGCGCTAGTTTTATTTGTTGTGCAATGCGTTCAATTACAGGTACTACAACACTATTCCCTGCTTGTTTATATAAATTAGCATTACTCATATCTTTGGGTAATTTATAGTCAGCAGGGTAACCTTGAAAGTTAAAGCACTCTCTTGGTGTGAGCTTTCTGATGGTGTTCAAGTCACAATATGTATGAATTTTTTATATATTTCGCTATCTTATTTTGATAATTGATGAATTATGGCTAATATAATTAGCCATGTGAATTAACTAATCAGGTTTTATGATGCAGCGAAAAGATGAAGTATTTGATTACATAAATCTAATCTAGTTGTTGGAAATGCATATAGTAAAAATGAAGCTCTAGTAACAGCTAATGTAAGACCTCTGAATAAAAAAAATAATAAAGAAATAACAGGAGTTACTAATTTTAATAATTGTATTGTTCTGTTTGTTACTTTGGATAAAAGAAGTAAAGAAAATAGTCATAAATATAATGATATATTTCTTGATAATGGAAAGAAGCTTCATTGGGAATCACAGAATACAAACACCATCACAACACCTCATATGAAAAGAATTTTCTCGGGTGAAAACGTTATTTTATTTGTTCGGATACATGAAAAAATAAAAAGTAGTAGTCAGCCTTTTATTTATATTGGTCGCCTATCTTATATAGAACATTATGGGAACAAGCCAGTTCAGGTTTTGTATAATGTTCTCGATTATCAGGAAAAACCAAATAAGGCGTTAAGTGCTATTTATGCTTGGGAAAAGATAGACACTTTAGATATTGATACTGAATTACCTCAGATATTGAAAAAAGAAAAGTCAAGCTATCAGGGGCGAGTTACTGACATTAAAAAGAAAAAGACAATTGAGCTTTATGCAATGAATAAAGCAAAAGAAGATTACCAACAGCAGGGATTTGAGGTATTAGATACATCTTCTAATAGCCCTTATGATTTAGAATGCCATAAAAATGGTATCTTTAGGCGTGTTGAAGTTAAAGGTACAACGACAGAAGGTAACGCAGTTTATGTTACTAGTAATGAAGTGGTATCAGCACATTCAGATGAGTGTGAAACAGATTTATATATTGTAAATAATATAAATATTTTTTTACAAGAAGATGGTAATTACTATGCTGATGGTGGTTTAGTTAATATCATTGAAAACTGGAAACCAGAAGAAAAATGTTTAGAAGCTACAGTCTATCGTTATCATCTTAATAAAAAATAATCCCATAGTTTATGACACAATAAATAGTAAGAAAATTAGCTATAGATGAAATGTAATTATAACCGAGTAATGGTAAGAATCTTATCAAGATTATACTAATTAATTGACAATTTATGTGTTTTTGTTTTGTGGTGTTTGAGTTGGCGTCCAACTAATAAAAAAGTGCGCAGTTATCTTAGATAAAGCGCACTTTTAATTTTTGAATATATTAATGATCCAAAGAAACAGAATGAACATGTTCAAGCTGTTTTAATGAGCAATAAAATTCGGGTAAGGTAATTTTTTGCCGAACTAACAGTTTCAAGTTCACTTCAACGCGCTCTTTTTTAATATCGCGAATAGTTAGGTTTTCAATCACATCTTTATGGCTTTTTAAATACTCAATTAAAAGTGGAACACCGCTTTCATGAGTAAATAACATGCGCACTTTAATCTTACCTAAGCGTTGGTTTTTCATCTGAAATAGCACCACTTGTGGGCTAAGTTGAATAGCCATAAAAAAGAGAACAGTCACAATCATGGCATGCCAATAAAAACCTGATCCACAAGCAATACCAACACCGGCAGAAGCCCATACGATAGCTGCGGTCGTCAGACCTGAAATTGCATCATCACGTCGATGCAATATAACACCAGCACCAAGAAAGCCGACACCACTGATAATTTGTGCCGCTAATCTCATTGGATCACTACGAATATTATCGGAGATATTGGCGTAATATTCTGCAGATTGAATAGAAACAATAGTTAATAAACAACTGGCAACGGCAATAATGACACAAGTTTTAAAACCGACAGGTTTTCCCTTTGATTCACGCTCTAAGCCAATAAAGCCGCCCAAAATAAAGGCGGCCAGTAATTTAGCGATACTTGATAGTGATAAAGGGCCAATGCTGTCAACAAACTGAATTAATGCGTCCATGGTTTGCTCCTAACGTTGGCTTATTCCTTTACTTTCAGACTATGGTGTTGCAATGCCTTCCTGGGCTTTTTTATCTTCATTATTTTTCTTTTTCGTTACATCATCTTTAAAGAAGAAGATAAAGAATATGGTTACAACGGCAGCGACGATTGCTGGATATATCCAGAATGTTGACCACTGTGGTAATGCAGCATCACCTGTTTCTGTTACGGTTGAATTAAAGATTTGACCACAAATAGTGGAAGCAAATAATAGGCCGAAACCATTAGAGACAATAAAGCGTAAGCCTTGTGCTTGAGCACGAATTTCCGGTTTGGCTTTGCGGTCAACATAGATATCACCAGCAGTAAAGAAGAAGTCCCAACATAATCCCTGCAACATTAATCCGATAACGATAAAATAAAACTCTGTATTTACCGCGGCATAAGAGAAGAATATTGAGCGAATGATCCAGCTAACAGCACCTAAAAGTAATGTAATTTTGAAGCCAAACTTCATTAAGAAGAATGACAATACGAACATAAACAGAACTTCACAGGCTATACCTATTTGCATAATAGACGCTGCGTTATTAAAACCTAACGCTTTAATAAAAACAGGAATATAAGCGGAATAAGCTGTTTTTGGGATCATTAAAATAAAAATACTAAACATTAAGATAGCGAAATATCGATCTTTAAATAATGAAAGCGCATCTAAACATAAAATATCACGAGCAGAGAATGGTTTACCTTTCGCTTTAGGTGGCGTATTAGGTAAGGTAAAACAGTAGAAACCAAGTAAAACACCCACAGCAGAAGCGATATACCAAGTCATCGTACTACCAGAGAAGCCCATTTCACCTAATATAAATCCGATAGCCATAAAACCAAACGTACCGAATACACGAATAATAGGGAAATATTTCACACCATTAATATGAGAGAAACTAATACTATTTGAAAGCGCAGTTGTTGGATAAAACAATAATCCAATAATGAAAATTAAGAATAATGTCATGCCACTGTTTTGTGCTTCAATAAATTGAGGAACACAAATAATGACTGCCGCATTAATTAAATGAAGGATGCCCATGACTTTTTGCGAAGCAAAGAAACGGTCAGCCACCATACCTATAAATAATGGGGAGATAATTGTTGCGACGCCTAATAAAGCGTAGGCATTACCAATAATGCTTGCCATACCATAGCTACTTAATACCAGTCCCATGGTCATATTCCACGCACCTTGCATGAAATATTGCACAAACATCATAATCAGTAAGCGAGAGGTTATTTTCATATCCATCATTATTCTCCTCTTAATTTGTTTCTAACGTTAATCCGTCGTAGGCAACACGGATATTGTGAGGAGCACAAACAGCTTCTAATTCGTGGTGAAGCAATTTACCACTATGTGAAATATGCGAAACGGCAATTTGTGTATTTTGATGTAAACAACCTTGTTGTTGCAGTTTTTCTTTTGCTGCAAATACAGTTTCTAGGCTCATATGATTGTCGGTACGATCTTTACCATTGAGTCCATAAGTACATTCAAAAACAACGATATCTAGTGGTTTGTTCTCTAGCCATTTCCACGTTAATTCAGGGAACCAACCAGAATCATGACCATAGAAAATAACCTTGCCATCTTTCTCAATATGATAAACATAGCAAAGTTCCCATTTCGCATGATTAGCGAGTAATGGCGTAATTTTATAACCGTTTCTTTCGACGGTAACAAAAGGAATTAAGCAGTGAAAAGCAAAACGCTCTTTGCTGTAACCAGGTAAAACTTCGATACAGCCATTAATTGCGCGATCATTACCAAAAATATGAAGGGGATGGTTAATTTCAAAACCATAACCTTCCATTCGGCTAAACAGATCGCCAACATTGAAATGATCAGGATGAGTGTGAGTGAATAGAAGACTTTCAAAATTGGTAGCATCCATTCCATCACGCATTAGCTGGTAGCTAAATGTAGGTGATACGTCGATTAACATAATGTCATCGACAATAGCAGAAGAGTGAGTTCTGATATCTTTCCCACCAAGTTCTCTTGCTTTCAGACAGTGTTCACAGCGGCAAAAGGGATTGGGTATACCTTCGGAGGCTGCCGTCCCTAAAAAATGAAGTTTCATAAGAAATCCCCTTATCCTATTGTTTTATTATGATTTTATTAATTATCTGGTGTTGTCTATCTATAAATCATAGATTAATTTGAACGTTCCAATGATAAAATGATGATAGTCATTTGCCAATAAATGAAGATCAGATCAGTGATCTCATTCAAATTAAATTTTCTATCTAATTGATTAATATGACCATATGTTTTTATTGATATTGATAATCATTTATTTGTGATAAAAGGTATTAGATTGTTTTATAAGCTATTTTAAAATGGAACGTTCAAATCAATTATCAGTAGTCGCGATAAATAATTCAGGTATGCTAGTGAAAGCGGAAATTGAGATGGAAAAAGGCCGATGGCAACGATTAAAGATATTGCAAAACTAGCAGGTGTTTCTCATGGGACGGTTTCTAACGTACTGAATAAACGTGGAAATGTGAGTGTTGAGAAAATTGAAGCTGTGTATCAAGCCGCCAAACAAATGGGCTATCAATTAAATACGCAGGCTCAACTGTTAAGAACCAATAAAAGCCATAAAATTGCCATACTTTTACCTCAATTAGTTTCTGAAAAATATGCGGTTTTATTTAACTCCTTAAGACAGTCTATTGCTCATTTTCCTGAGGTCACTTACGATCTTTTTTTAACAGATGATCTGGAAACCACAGAATTAGAGGCATTACAGAAAATTGCAGCGGGTAGCTATAAACAAGTGATCACTGTAAGTTGTCTCAAAGATGCAAATATTTATTTTGACACGTTAAAATTACCGCCTTCTCAAGTTGCATTTATTTATCGCCAGCCACTTAATACTCAACGATTTTTCACGCTCGATTTTGCTCAAGCAGCAGAAGCTATTTGCCAACAGATTGCAAAAACCACAGGTAAATTAGTGGGCATCTTTATGGGGAGTAGCGACTATTTAAATAATCAAAACTTCGCCAATGAATTACAAAATCGACTTTTAGAGTATGGGCCCAATAAAAAAAATGTGGTGCTTTGTGCATCAGATGAAGAGAGCTATAAAATTGCGTTTGATTTCTTTTCTATGGAGCAAATCCCAGACATATTTATTGCCCAAGATATCGAAAAGGCTCGCTATTTAACACAAGCCAGTTATTTCGGTAGTCATAATGATTGCCCGCCTATTTTTGCATTGAGCGACAATATTCCGCCTGTATTAAAAGGGTTGTATTACTTTCCAATGAATTACGCTCAACTTGGATTGGAAGTCATGGATGCATTAATGCAAGAAGAGGATGAAAGTGAAATAACTGAAAAGAATGTGATTTGTGTACGTAATCAAAGTGACCATCTTTATACTTTAACTCCGGCGGTTATCAGTGAAGATAAAGCGGATATCAGTCTTAATTTACTGATTTTACCTAGCCCTTCAACCAGTGCATTAAAAAAGCTGTTACCCCATTTTTATCGTCAAACAGGGATTAAAGTTAATTTAGCAATTCACCCTTACGATGAAGTGTATCAAATATTAAGTCAGTTACATTTACACCCATATTATGATTTATTGCGTATCGATATGGCCTGTTTTCCTTGGTTTGCAGAAAGAATATTACAGCCATTAGATAAAATCGGTAATGGATTAACAGACTTATTAAATAATTTTTCACTACCTACTCAGCAGAAATTTAGTGTAGTGAATAATGTTGCTTATGCCATGCCTTTTGATGCTAGTGCTCAACTCCTATTTTATCGCAAAGACTTGTTTGAAGATCCTATTCTAAAAAGAATGTATTACGAAAAAACAGGTAATGAATTAACTGTACCGACAACATTTGAAGAATACGATAATGTGACGCAGTTTTTTACTGAGCAACATGAAGAAGGGCAATTAAATTGCCCTATGGGGGCATCAACAACATTGGGTAGCGCGGGGCTGATCGCAACAGAGTATCTATTACGTTATTACGCCAAAGGTGGATGTTTAATAGGAAGTCATAACATTCCTAGATTAGAAATGCCTTTAGCAGGTGAAATATTAGAAGAATATTTAAAACAGTTGTCGATCACGGAGAATATTCATAATAAGTGGTGGAGTGAGTCGGTTAGACAATTTGAGCAAGGGCATCTTGCTATGCTGATCGCTTATATGAATTTATTTAACGATGTCGCACATAGCAATATTTTACCTAAAACAGGTTTTGCACCTGTACCCGGTGGTATTCCACAATTAGGCGGTGGTGTATTAGGGGTTTCACGTTATAGCCAAAAATCACAATATGCAGAGCAATTTTATCGTTGGCTTTATTCCCCAATGGTTATGGATCACCTTATTTTATTAGGTGGAAACAGTAATCATAAAAATTTCAGCCATAATCAAGAAATTAGCCATCGTTACCCATGGATGACGTTGGCTTATCAAGAAATTAATAAGGGAATACGAGAATCTTCGGTGCCTAATGGTAAGTTATTTAATTTACGACAAGCTGAAATTATTATCGGGCAAGGTATTACTAATGTCGTTAATAATATTATGACGATAGACGAGACTATCGAATATATAAATCAGCGTTTGTTAATAGATACTCAAGGTGAGCGGTAAGATTTACTGATTGTTATAAAAATAGCAGGGGATGATGAAATCCCCTGTGTGTACATTATTACTCGCCCGCTAATGCTCTTGGAAATAATAAGTTGTTTTCTAAGCTAATATGATTCATTAAATCGTCAATAAACTCATTAATACCATTATAAAGTACTCTCCATGTGGTGCAGGCTTCAGGTGGTGGTGTGACGTTTTTGGTAATAAATTTAATCACTTCAACAATTTCACCCGCATCATCATGTTCGTGTTCCATAACACTAATGGGTGCTCCAGCTTGGCTTCCCAATCCATTTTTTATCATAGGAAAGAGAATGCGTTCCTCTTTCATCATATGGCTTGTCAGCTCATCTAATAATAGTGTTAATTGGCGAGCTAATCCTTTAGGGACAGTCGGTTTTGCTTCATGGACTCGTTCTACTTTTTCTGCTTGTAGAATAAGTTCCGGTAATTGTGCTCTGTGTTTGTCGTGGTAGCGAACAATAATAAAATCAATAATTTCACTTAATGGCGCTTGTCGCCAATCTTTTTCTAATGGTTGTTCTGAAAGAGCAATTAATTTACTTTCAATTTCATCAATGTTGAGTCCTGCTTTCTCTGCAGATTTGCTTAATGTTCTTTTTCCTCCACAGCAGAAGTCGAGATTATATTGGCGGAATATGGCACTGGCGCCGGAAATGGATAGGGCCAGTTGGCCTAGTGGTTGATCTCGTAAGTTCATAGTTTCACCTGTTTATACTCGTCATACTTCAAGTTGTAGCGTTGTTGACTGCGTTCATTCGCACTAGTCACATACTTATGTATGCTCCTAGCGACTCATTTACTTGTCGCCTAGCTACACCTCGAATTATTTAGAGTATCTGTTTGTACCTATTCAAGTTGTAGAGTATCTGTTTGTATCTATTTAAGTTGTAGCGTTGTTGGCTTTGTTTAGGGATATCACTATTAAAATTAAGTAGGCAGCGCTCTTAATAATGCAACATTTAGAGTATCTATTTGCGTCTATTTAAGTTATAGCGTTGCTGATTTTGTTTAGCGATATCACTGTTTAAATTAAGCGGATAGTGCTCTTAATAATGCAAAAGCTTCTTTTACTTGTTCTTCCGTTACCACAAAGGCGCGTAATACGTTGTTATCATCAAAGCCTTTGGCGATAACGCCCGATTGTGTTGTATTAATATTCCACGTTAAGTCATTACGTGCGGTTTCACCGGCAAGATGTAGAGGCATTAACGGTGTTTTCACCCGAATAATCATTGGTGGTAAATTCAGTGGAGTATTATTTTCACCTACGAGTGATTTGGCTAAATGCATCGCACTTAATTGTATTGGCTGTAAAAAGGGTAATAAGTTACCGTTGATTTGTGCACAATCCCCTAAGGCATAAATATCATTATTACTGCTTTGCAGATATTCATTTACCATAATTCCACGATCGGTATGTAAACCCGCAAGGTGAGCTAATTCCATATTGGGTACGAGTCCTGTAGCGGCAATAACGCAATCAACCGTTAATTGATGATGTTGATTAAATGTCGCTAAAATACCGTTATCGGTTTGTGTTAATGACTGTAATGGTGATTTCAGCATTAAGCGTACACCTATTTCAGTAAGGCTTGATTGCAAACGGCCACTGAGATCGGAGGGGATCAAAGAAGATAATAATTGTCCTGAAATATCTGCAAGGATCACCTCTTTACCTGCCCGACTAAAGTCCATCGCTAATTCAGTGCCAATTAAACCCGCGCCTAAAATTAATACGCGCTTAGCTTGGTGAATTTGTGCTTCATAAGTTCGATACTCTTGTTGGCTATTAAGCGTAAACATTAACTCATGGCCCGAAATAGCAGGGCAATAAGTTTTAGCGCCAGTCGCTAATACCAATTTATCGTAATACCATTGCTCACCTTGAGTGCTCTGAATACGTTTTTCATCCGTATTAATATCAACAACTTGCGTATAAGGATAAATGGCTAGTTGATATTGTTGTGCAAACTCTTGGGCTGTTTGTTTGGTTAGATCATCCGCATTTTGAGCCTGACTAATAACATGGCTTAAATCCGGCTTGTTATATTCATCAATGCTATCTGAGGCAATGAGGGTAATGGGAATATCTGCATTAAATTTGCGAATATTTTTAACTAATTGGCGCGCAGCGAAGCCCGCACCAATAATAACAATCCCATTATTGAGAAGATCTGTACTCATTTTGCCTCCTTTGCAAGCGCATCAAAGACATCCTTTCCTAATGAGCATTCAGGGCATAAGAAGCTATCAGGAACTTCACTCCATGGTGTATTAGGTTGAACGTTTTGCATTGGTTCACCTACTGCCGGATCGTAAATCCATTGGCACACACTGCATTGCATACGTGGACCTAAATCGATAGCTTCAACACTTGTGGTAATTTCAGGTTGTGATGAGGCAGTGCAACAAGATTGAGTCGCAGGAAGTGGCGCTAAAGCCCATTGGCGTGCAAGTTCACGGCCATATTCACGACAAATTTCTTGTGCTTGCATATCTGGGCGCCATTTGGTTTTTAGCGCTAGTGCGGTTTCAAATCCAGCATCCATTAAGCGGGTTTGAATACGGTCAACGGCACCACCATTCCAACCATAACTCCCGAAAGCAGCCGCTTTTTTATTACGAAAACGTAAGCCAGTCATCTCTTCAAGCATGGCGGCAATTTTTGGCATCATCACATTATTCATCGTTGATGAACCAACAAGCACGCCCTTAGAACGAAACGCACTGGTGATAATGTCATTTTTATCACTTTTGGCGACGTTATAGCTTTTTACAAACACGTTAGGATCAATTTCATTGATACCTTGTGCAATGGCATCTGCCATCATACGGGTATTGTTAGACATGGTGTCATAGAAAATAGTGATACGATCTTCTTGATAGTCTGCCGCCCATTTTAGATATAATTCAACAATTTGTGTTGGATTATCACGCCATACCACACCGTGAGAGGTGGCAATCATATCGACAGGTAAATTAAAGCCTAAGATTTCATTAATTTTCGGTGTTACAAGGCGGCTAAATGGCGTCAAAATATTAGCGTAATAACGTTGGCATTGTTCAAATAATTCGTTTTGATCAACTTCATCGTTAAACAACCGTTCATCACAATAGTGCTGACCAAAGGCATCATTACTAAATAAAATCGCATCACCAGTCAAATAGGTCATCATACTGTCAGGCCAATGTAGCATTGGCGTTTCAACAAAAATTAGTTGCTTGCCATTACCAATATCTAGGCTATCGCCTGTTTTAACGATATTAAAATTCCATTCAGGGTGATGATGATGCCCATTGATTGAATCAATGGCGTTTGCTGTGCAATAAATCGGGGTATTAGGAATAAAAGACATCAACTCAGTGAGTGCACCCGCGTGATCCTCTTCTGCATGATTAATAATAATGTAATCAATCTCTTCCAGATTAATTTGTGTTCGTAAATTTTGTACAAATTCACGACTGAATTTATGGTCAACGGTATCAATAAGCACATTTTTTTCTTCACGTATTAGGTAGCTGTTATAGCTACTACCTAATAATGTTTTGTATTCAGTGCCATGAAAATCACGAACTTCCCAGTCACGTTGTCCAACCCAATTAACATTATTTTTAACATGAATAGCCATTTTGTGTTGTTCCTTCTCATTAATCTTTTCATCGGGATATGTATTGATATAATCAAGAAGCATGCCAGTTTTTATCTTATTGTTTTAAAACAGTTTTTATTTTCATGGCTATTTATATATTGTCAATATGACTATCTTTATCATGTCAAAATGACCATAATAGCGGTCATAATGACTATGAGGTGTTTTTATGGGTTTTTCTGTTGATGTGTTGGCTAAAATTGCCATTGAATTACAAAAAGATGTTGGTCACCAAGATAGATTTCAGCGACTGGTGACCACACTTCGGCAAGTGCTAAATTGCGATGCCGCGGCATTGCTTCGTTATGAGCCTCATCAGTTTATCCCATTAGCCATAGATGGCCTTGTGCCTGATGTATTAGGGCGTCGTTTTTTACTAGAAGGGCATCCTCGTCTTGAAACTATAGCGCGAGCAGGGGATGTGGTGCGTTTTCCCGCGGACAGTGATTTACCCGATCCTTATGATGGCCTTATTCCAGATAGAGAGCATTTAAAAGTTCATGCTTGTGTGGGATTACCATTATTTGCTGGGCAAGATTTAATTGGTACGTTAACACTTGATGGAATGGACCCTCATCAGTTCGATACTTTTAGTGATGAAGAATTACGTTTAATTGCAGCATTAACTTCTGGTGCATTAAATAATGCATTATTGATTGAGCAACTCGAAAATCAAAATATGTTATTTACGCCAACCAATACGTTTAAGCCCACAGTAAAAACAGAAATTATTGGTTTATCGCCTTCGATGATGCAACTGAAAAAAGAAATAGAAATTGTTGCACCCGCAGATATGAATATTTTGGTGAGTGGTGAAACGGGAACGGGTAAAGAGCTGGTGGTCAAAGCTATTCATGAAATGTCTAATCGTGCAGATAATCCGTTAGTCTATTTAAATTGTGCAGCACTTCCTGAGAGTGTGGCAGAAAGTGAATTATTTGGGCATGTGAAAGGGGCTTTTACCGGCGCAATTAGCCATCGTAGTGGTAAATTTGAAATGGCGGATAATGGAACGTTATTCCTTGATGAAATTGGGGAGTTATCATTATCACTCCAAGCAAAATTACTGCGTGTTTTACAATATGGCGATATTCAACGTATTGGTGACGATCGTAATTTGCGCGTTAATGTACGTGTATTAGCGGCAACGAATCGTGATTTATGGGAGGAAGTATTAGCGGGCAATTTCCGTGCCGATCTTTTCCATCGTTTAAGTATTTTTCCTTTGCATGTTCCGCCATTACGAGAGAGAGACGAAGATATTTTGCTATTAGTGGGTTATTTTTGCGAGCAATATCGTCAGCGTTTTAATCTTACGCAAGTGATTATTAGTCCTGAATTGCGCCTTTATTTATTGCATTATTCTTGGCCGGGTAATGTGCGTGAATTAGAACATACCATTCACCGAGCAATTGTCTTAGCAAGAGCTGGAAATAAAACCGATAGCCTTATTTTACAAATTAGCCATTTTGCTTTAGGGGCTGAAAATCCAGTTCACTCTGCCTCTCAAACATTACCTTCTGAAGAAAAGAATTTAAAAGAAGCAACGGATGAATTTCAGCGGGATTTAATTAAACAAGCATTATTACGTAATAACCAAAATTGGGCGGCAACGGCACGAGAATTATCGCTTGATCCGGCTAACTTACGTCGTTTGACAAAACGCTTAGGGCTAAAATCATAATAATTTTAAAAAGGAATGACCTAAACGAAAAAAGGTAATCTGGGTGCGTGGTCCAAATTACCTTAAATAATTATGTTAGGATGATAAGTTGTTAATAAATTTCTATTTTCTGAATGCGTTCACCGTGATGGTTACCAGTTCTGTTAACGTGCTATAAAATTGGCTATACCCACTCATTTTTAATTTATTTAAATAGTGAGGTAGCCATGTAGTCAAATGAAGGGAAAGTAATTCATTAACCGCGTCTTCTCTTTTTTCTGATGCCAATACCGCCGCTTGAAATAACATCAAACCGATATGATCAACAGGCTCTGGAAAAGGCGTATTTACTTTTAAACGTTCCCGTTTTAAAAACTCACTCAATGCAAGGGTAGAATCCCCTTGTAATAAACCTTCAGGATCTAAATAGACCGACCCCCAAGGAGGGGCTGGTAAAGCATTAGGGCCAACAAAAAGATTTTGCCATTGAGTTTTTAATTGTTCTGTATCGATAGAAGCAGAATTCATTAAACGTTCACACAGACGGCTTTCAATTTTACAAGGCCACTGCGCTGCAAAATCCCCAGTTTTAAAAAAGTTGAGTGCAGTTTTATTGGTGTCATCATCAGGTGGGAATAAATAACAAATTCCCAATAAATTAAATGCAGCCGCATAATAAGAGAGTCTGCTCATAATTTTTGATACTTCCTTAAAACAAACCCCTATCAATGAGGTTTGTTTTTTTATTATTTAAACGACTTGCTCAATGACTACTAGTGAATTGAGTAGAAAACATAACGCAACATAAAGTCAGCGATAATTGCGATAACACAGCCAAGTACAAAAATAGACTCAGTTGATTTACCTTGATTTTTAGGGGCTAAAAATTTCACTAAACTATAGCCACAAGCCAATACTGCAAAGGTTGCTAAGATCCAGCATGTAGTGCGTAACGAACCAATGGCGTAATACACTTGAATAGGCGATAACGGAAATGTCACCGATTTTTGGCTATATAACGTGCTAGTTAAATATTGCTCATAAAAAGGTTGATACAGTAATCGACCAATTAAGCTAAATGCCATTATTCCCCATAACTGCCATTTCCAGCGTATTGGGAAAGAGTCTTGCGGTATTTCAATACCTAATTTACTTCCTACACGTTGTAATACTTTGATCAGCAAAAAGAAAATAGCAGCACCAAGCGTTAACATAGCTCCAAAGAACATCACGTAAGTGTTAGGATCCATCCATGTCAAAATGGAGGTATGGCGATAAATCGACGCCATGCAGTAAATATCAAATAACCCAATCAGAATACTGGTACTTAATAACAGCATTGAGAGTTTGCGAGTGCGCCAGAGCCATAAAAAAGTTAATCCTAAGCAACCGACAAAAATAGCAGTGACGGCGACTTCACGACTTAGCCAAGCAGAAAAAACATTTCTAATGGCATTAGGGGCATTTAATGGCACACCTAAGTGAGTAATTGAAGCGATAGAGCCTAAACCAGCTAACCCACAAATCACAAATAAGGCTAACAACATAAAGCGATAGTAGCTTTCTGCATTGAGATAATGAGAAAGGCGACGAGCAAAAAGTCCTGTTGTTAGTGCAAGACCAATAGTCGCATTCATCATAAATGTGAAGATTAACAATGACCATTCATTCATTTTCTTTCTCCCTTATTATTAATTCCGTCATTATTGGCACCCTGATGTGGGTTAATAACAAGGTTTGGATGCGTTATTTCAGGAGAAGGTAAACCGGTGACATAATCTAAATCGCCATAGCGTTCACGTAGTTCATCAATAGGACCAAATTGGATTGCACCTAAAGGACAAGTTGCAACACAAACCGGTTGTTCACCTTTTTGCTGTAAATCGATACAAAAGTCGCATTTCGACATCTGTTTGGTTTCTGGATTCATTTGTGGTGCGCCATAAGGGCAAGACCACGCACAAGCACCGCAACCGACACATTTGTCTGTATCTACCATGACAATGCCATCACCTTCACGCTTATGCATTGCTGTTGTTGGGCAGTTTTTAACACAAATAGGGTCGTCACAATGGTTACAAGAGATAGACAACGTGTAAGCAAAGACATTATTGACTAGCGCGCCTTTAGGATTGCGAGTATAACCGCCTCCAGTGATTTCATAGACACGACGAAATTTGCGTCCAACATCAAGATTGTTTTTATCTTTACACGCAACCTGACACGCCTTACAACCTGAACAGCGAGCGCTGTCGATATAAAACCCTAGCTGTTTGTTGCTTATAGCGGGATAAACGATAAATTTACTCATGCTTTTGCTACCTCGACCAATAATGTTTGGTGAGCATTGCCGTGTGCCATTGCGGTGCTACGGGATGATGTTAATACGTTGGCACATCCACCTTGATCTATGCCTTTTGCATCAGGTTGCCACCAAGCACCTGCTTGCAAGGCGACGACACCAGGCATAATTCGTTGTGTTAATTTGACGGGAACCATCGTGATCCCACGTTCGTTATATACTTTGACTTTTTCGCCCTCTTTAATGTTTCTATCTTGGGCATCTAATGGGTTTATCCAAAGTTCTTGGCGCTGTACTTCTTGTAACCAAGGGTTGGCAAATTGCGTTGAGTTTGCGCGATTACGTCCTTTCCATGTAATAAGTTGTAGCGGGAATTTATCCGTCAACGTATCTTCAGGACCTTCAATGGCAGGCACATAATGAGAAAGCGCAGGGATATCGACATTATTCATGTCATATAAACGTTTAGAGAAAATCTCAATTTTGCCTGATGGCGTTGGGAATGGATTATTCTCGATATCTTGGATATTTTTCTCAAACGCCACATTTTGAGTATGAGGACGATGTTTTAAGAGATGACGACGTTTAACTAATAGCTCTTTAAAAGTTGGAATACCGTCTTCGGGACGTTTAACACTGGCATCATCAACTAAGTATTCAATCCAATCGCGATCAGTCTCTTTACCTTCACTAAATTGTTCGCCCACACCTAATTTATCGGCAACTTCACGTAACCAATCATAGTCAGTACGACGTTCAAATTCAGGCTCGATGACTTTTTCAGAAAGAATAATGTAGTCGCCATAACTCCATGTACCACCGATGTTCCAGCGTTCTAAGAAGCTGGTTTCTGGAAGTAAGATATCAGCGTATTTTGCACTTGGGGTTAGATAGAGATCACTACAAACGATAAATTCTACTTTCGATTCATCTTCAAGTACTTTAGCTGCATGAAGAATATCGGTATTTTGGTTTGTCATGTAGTTACCCGCCATTGAGAAAATCATCTTGATTTCAGTATCAAGTTTCTCGGCGTTCAGTAACCCATTTTGTGGTGTGACTAAATTTTTGTCTTCACACGCTTGTACCCAGTTGGTGATATTGATTTTTGCTTTTACTGGGTTGGTTAATAGGCTTGGCCCTGCGATGGTTTTACGCAGTTCAGAGTTTAAAGCCATACCATAGCCAGCAGCCCAACCACCACGAACACCCACATTACCAGTGATAGTGGCAAGTAATGTCGCACCACGTGCCGTCCGTTCACCACAAATATGGCGCTGAGGCCCCCAACCTTGCATCAATGCTGCTGGTTTTGTGGATGCATATTCGCGAGCTAATTGTTTAATAGTATCTGCTGGCACTTTAGTGATGGTTTCAGCCCATTCTGGGGTTTTCTTAATGCCATCTTTTTTACCCATTAAATAGGCAACTAAAGACTCATTTTCACCCACACCTTCAGGCATTTGGTGTTCATCAAAGCCGACAGTGTATTTATCGATAAAGGCTTGATCGTGCAGGTTTTCGCTTACGATGACATACATCATTGCATCCATCATGGCGTTATCCGTTGTTGGCAGTAACGGGATCCATTGATCAGCTAAAGAAGAGGCAGTATCAGAATAACGTGGATCAACGACAATAAATTTAGTGCCGTTTTTCTTCATTTTTTGGAAGAAATGGTTTGAATGACCAAAAATAGTTTCGTTAGGGTTATGACCCCATAAAATGACAAGAGGGGTATTTTCTAACGTATCGAGTGTGCTACCACTAGCGGCAGTGCCATAAGTGTAAGGAGTGACAGCAAGGGTATTTCCGTTACTGACCGAGTGATAGTTTTCCAGAAAACCACCCGTAATATTAAACAGGCGACGTAACATATTCGCGCCAGAGAAAATACCGCCAGTAACCCCTGTGCTTAAGCTGACAAAGCGTGATGCAGGACCATATTGCTGGTTAATGCGCTGCATATTTTGTGCAATAAGGGTGGTTGCTTCTTCCCAAGTGATGCGTTCGAATTTACCTTCGCCTCGTTTGCCAACGCGTTTCATCGGGTATTTTAAACGGTCTGGATGATAGACAAATTTACGATAACCACGGCCTCGTACACAGGCACGCATAATTGGCATCTCTTCATCTAGATCAGCATCTGGGCGTGTACTAATACGAGTGACTTTGCCATCTTTTACATGGGCTCGAATATCACATTTACCGCCACAGTCGAAACTACTGCAAGTTGAAACAACGCGTTCGCCATCTTCAGTTTTTATTGGTTTTACTGGAATAGCGTTGTCTGTTGTCGCAGCAAAAGAGTTTGATGCGAGAAAAGGAAGTGTGACTAATGCTGAGCTCGCTTGAATAAAGTGACGGCGGCTAACATCGTTGAGAATGCTCTTTGTATCACTATCGTGATCGGACTGATTGCTCATAATGAACTCTACCTTAAACATAATAGGCGGATCCCGATATACCCGATACTTGATATAAAGAATGTGCGTGATTTTTCTAGGCTATGGATAAAGGGAATGTCTGGTATCCGCTGCATTATTATTGAATGCATAGATAATTGCAGAATGCTTGAATTAACATCTGCGAGAGGGATAGTAGTTGATTAATCTTTTGCCAACATTCTAAAACCAGACAATGACATTCGAATTTCAGCCTATTTACGATGGGTGTTAAAAGCTCGTTTTTTGATTGTTAATAGGGTTTGTTAAATAGATATCAAGAAGGTTGAAATTTCACATAAGGTTATTTCGTTGTTTATTTAAATATATAACGATTTTAATTATATAGACCATTATTTGCCAGTGTGTAGAGTGTGGGATTACTGCTATATTAAAAAGGACGAAAATAAAAAGAGAGTGGTCTAAACTGTGAGAAATGTACCGTTAAAAAGCGTCGATTCACTTGACCGAGATGTTATTGCGCTGGGTACAGACTATTTGCCCAATACGTTATTAGAAACGCATCAACATCGTCGAGCCCAATTTTTATACCCTGCAACGGGTTTAATTGAAGTAAGTACAGATGATGGTGAGTGGGTTATTCCGCCGTCTTGTGGTGTATGGATCCCTCCAGAAACTGGGCATGAAACTCGCATGTTAGATGTGAGTACTCGAAGCTTATATATCGAGCCTTCTGCAGCACCTCGACATAGCAAACAATGTGAAGTTGTCAGTGTTTCCCCTCTTTTTCGCCAACTCTTGCTTGAAGCCGTAGACGTACCCGCAGAATATGATAAAAAAGGGCGAGATGGTCTTTTAATGCAGTTAATCTTATGTGAATTAGCGAAAGCAAAACCGTTACCATTTTTTGCACCTATTCCACAAGACAGTAAATTAGCTAAATTATGTCGTGATTTTATTCGTAACCCAAAAATAGACTCTTTACCGCAACAGTGGGCAGATAAATTACATAAAAGTGAGCGCTCTTTTAGCCGTTTTTTTCGCCAACAAACAGGAATGTCATTTTCACAATGGCGACAACAAGTCTGTTTATTGAATTCATTAACACAAATCTTATCTGGACGCGGTATTACTGAAATTGCCTTTGACTTGGGTTATAACAGTGCCGGTTCATTCTCGACAATGTTCAAAAAACAGATGGGGCAATCGCCTTCTCATTTTAGTATGGATGCGCTGGATATCGATAGGTTTTAGTTGATATCTATAGCAAATATCTAAAATTTGGTTATCAAATGATCTGTGCTCAGTCTTTTATCTGAGTATTTGACATCTCTCTTATTGGCAAAATTCTAGTAATGTAATGCTGAAAAAAGACGAATAAATCAAGGGATCCTTGTATAAGGAGGCTTTTTGTATATCAAAAAAAGAGTAAATCGAATAATAGATATCTTCTATTAAAAATACATTTGAAAGATAAGGCGATACATACTTAAACAGAATAAAAAGTTAAAGTTTTTAATTTAATAGTGAATTATAAAATATAAATTGGAGTGAATGCGGATAAAAACGAGTAAATATACTATCACATTTATTTTTCTTAAGCGTTTTGTTAATTAAATGTTTCTTTTTTGTTGCTTGATTTTGGCGCTTAAAAATAGGGAGGATTTCTCTTTTTTAATTAAACTTGATCAATGATTTAGTTTTAACTTTTTGAATTAGTTGATCGTTTTTAACTGGTACAATCTCTTAACCTGTTTTTTATCTTTTTTTAAAAAGAAATCACTAAGTATATTTAAATGATAATTTAATATTCTAGGTTTCCATGTATTTATATGGCTAAAAATAGCTCTTCTTATAAAATTTTATTTTTAATCGTATTTTTATACTAAATAAGATTATCTGTTTATGATTATGTGAGGAGTATATAAATAGGTTTTTTTGAAGAGTAAAACATATAAATAAGGTATTAAATTAACAAAAAATATATTTCATTATTTAAAATTATTTGAAATAGCATTAATTGTGAAAACAAATAATTATATCTATATATACGGCTTGGGTTTTACCTCTAAATTAACATCACCTATCTTTTAAAGACTTTAATTAAATAATATTGCTTATATGATACCGATAAGGTTATTTATATGCCTGCTTTCATTTGTTTTTATTAAATTTATAAAAGGATTTCCTTTGTTTTTTTAAAGACAATGTAGGTTAATTTCATATTTAAATATGAAGTTAAGATTACTTAAATATGCATAAGGTGTGTATTTTCATAATCTTATATAAATATAACCAATCCTAAAAATGTAATCCAAAAAAGATTGATTATTAACGGTGAGATTATTTATGAACAATCAGACTGGAAATGAAATAAATATAGAGAAAGGCCAAGTTATAAAAATAAGTCGATCGGAAATAAAAACAATCATTAAAGACGATAATAACCTTATTATTGTTAAAAATAACGGTGAGAAATTAGTTATTAATGATTTTTTTAATACATCTGAAAATTACTTTATTGTAGAAATGGATGGTGTTCAATACAAAGCATCCTTAACACCTAATTCAGATAAATTAGAGCTTATTTTTAATAAATTAGATGATGCAACAGATAGTGAAAATTTATTAGGTTTAACTGGTGGCGAATGGTTTTCTATCGCTATTGGTGCTGCCGTTCTTGGTGCAGGGATTGCAATAGCCTCTTCTTCAAGTAGCAGTAGTGGTGGTTCATCAGATCATGTGACGCCACCACAGCCAACTGAAAAAGAGTTAGCTGAAAAACTGATTGTCGATAAATCATTAGATTTGAAGAAAATCATTGATGCTGCAAAAAGCCTTGTTGATAAAGCTGCAGAAGCAACTGAAAAAGCACAAAAAACAGGTGATGAGAAAGATCTAGATTTAGCGTTAGAAGCTCATAAAGATGCAACCACAGCACTTGCTCTAATTGATAAATTAAAAACTGAATTAAATGAATTAATTGAGCAAGGCGAAAAGCTTAATGTTGATTCAAAAATTATAGATCAAGCCAAAGAGCTATTAACAACGAATACTGAGTCTCTCGGTAAAACATTAGATGAGTTAGGTAAGTTATTAGAGAAACTGCAATTAGAGTTAGAGCAGAAAAAGGCGATTGATGACACTGATACGGCGATCGACGATCTGCCGGATGATGCGTCTGACAAAGAAAAAGC